>RSAS01000204.1 GCA_003934145.1 Candidatus Viridilinea halotolerans
GTATCGCCAAGGCGCGTTCGTAGAGCGGCAGCGCCGCCCCGTAGTTCCCCTGCGCACGGTACAGCCCCGCGAGGTTGTTGAGGCTGGTGGCGGTAGCGGGATGCTCGGCCCCCAACACCTGCTCAGAGATCGCCAAGGCGCGTTCGTAGAGCGGCAGCGCCGCCCCGTAGTTCCCCTGCGCACGGTAGAGTTCCGCGAGGTTGTTGAGGCTGGTGGCGGTCTGCGGATGCTCGGCCCCCAACACCTGCTCCCGTATCGCCAAGGCGCGTTCCATGTAGGGTTGGGCAGACGGGTAAGCGCCAAGTTCATACAGGTGTCGCCCCATCCAGCCGCACAGATTCGCCGCTCGTTCATCCTCGCGCCCCAACGCCGCGTCGGTCACGCCACGCAGTATGGGCAGGAAGGCGTTGAGGGGCGCGAGGGTTGGGGCATCTACCATGTTCCCGGCCTCCCGAATGACCACCTGCTCTACTGCCTCTTGCGCCTCAGCATCCGTGCTGACCTGGCGCACGTAGGCTCCGACGAGGCGGTGCATGCGTAAGCCCTCGTCGCCTTCACGTTCGATCAGGCCCAAGGCAATGAGACGATCTACGGCGGCTTCGGTCAACAATTCAGCGTCGGTATCGTCGGCGGGTTGCGCGAGGGTGGCGAGGAGCAGTGCGGTGGGAAGAACTTCCCCCGGTACGAGGTGGGCGGCACGGGCGAGGAGCTTCAGCGCCAGGGCGTCCTCGGTCGCTTGGGGTTCGAGGCGCTCGTAGCTCAGGGCGAAGCTGCGGGCGACGTCGCGGTTGTGGCCTGTTGGTAGCGTGCCGTCCCGTTCGCGCAGCGGCAGCCGCTCGAAGAGGCGTGGGCTGCGGAGTTCTGCAAGGTAGCGCTCTACGCTCCAGCGTTTGGCCAAGCCCGCCAGGAAGCGCCCGGCCAAGTGGAGGGCCAGCGGCAGGTCGCCCAACTCGGCAGCCAGCGCGTCGGCGTCGCCGTCACTCAGTTCAGGGCGGTGCTGGCGCAGCAGAGCAATGCTCTCGGCGCGGTGCAGCACATCGAGCGCATGGCGCTGCACCCCCAGGTCGCCCGGCCAGTCGGGGTTACGGCTGGTGATCAGCACCCGTGTCGCTCCTCCGGGATGGTGTTCGCGCACCAGTTGCGGCTCTTCGCAGTTGTCGAAGATCAGCAGGTAGGGCAGCCCAGAGGCCAAACGGGAGCGCACGAGGTTCACCTGCTCATCAAGTTTGTAACCCGCCGCCTCAGTGAAGAGTTGCAGGCAGCCCGCCCCGCCCAGGCGGGCAAACTCGGCGGGAATAGTGTCAGGCTGCGCGAAGGAGAGCCAAAAGACGCCGGCGAAGTGCTGGCCGTAACGGTAGGCAAACTCAATCGCCAACTGCGTCTTGCCAATCCCGCCCAAGCCGCTGGCTACCGCCGCCTGCCCCTGGTTCACCGCGACACTCTGCCCGCCTTTGAGCAGCACGGCCAGTGCCAAGAAGTCGGCTTCACGGCCAACGAACTGCGCGTTGCGGCGCAGCCCACCCAACCACGAGCCAGCGGGTAGCACATCCTGCGGTTCAGGAATGGCTGCCGTGGGCAGCGCGGCGAGCGCGGCGCAGGCCGCTGCCAGTTCATCGGGGGTGGCTTGGGTGGAGCGGGGGGTGAAGTGGTGTTCGATAACCTGTTTACCAATGACAGCCCCAACATAACCACCAGAAACCGTCACAGGCTGCACCACTTCAGCATCGCCATGCACCGTCGTCTTATGAATGTCGCGCCCAGCCACATCCCCCTGAAAATTCACGTCGCGCATCTGCGCCCCGGCGAAATTGATGAGTGCCTGGCGCTGCTCGTCCCTAAGTGCGGTAACCACTGCGAGGAGTTGGTCGAAGCGGGCGTCGTGATGGGCGGTCAGAGTGGCAATCACGCGGTCGGCCTCGCTCACCACCACCGGCCCCAACGCGCCGCCTGCGAGCTGCAACCGCTCCATGTCGGCGCTGATCTGTTGCAGCAGGCGATACTGATCAATGAGCAAATCGCTCTGCGCCCCCTGTTCCTCGGCAATGGCAGCGAGGGCCAGCGGCACGGCATCGAGCTCCTTCAGGAAGGTGGCCAATTCAGCGGCGAGCGCCTGGTCGCTGACAGCAGCGGCATCGAGGCGCTGGGCCAACGCCGCGAGCCATGCCGGATCGGGGTCATCATCGGCAAGAGCAGCTTGCATCCCGTCGGTAGCAAGGTTGCCCACCCAGCCTGCGAGGGCGTTCATGCCCATACTGGTGAACCACTCTACCACCGGGCCAGTGGCCAGCGCCCCCGCGCCCAAGCCAGCGAGTAGTGGAGCGAGGCCCGCTGCACCCAGCAGGCCCACAGTCGCCGCCCCACCCGCCCCAGCGAGCAGCGCGAGCCAACGGGCGCGACGAATACCATCACGGGCGGTGGTGAGGGGCGGGGCTTCGTCTTCTGGGGGCATGGGGAACTCCTCAATGACAAGGAAAGAGAAGTGAGCAGATAGGAATGAGAACTGCTAGGGAAGCGGATGTTGTTGATTACCCCGTTGCTTTGTCACCCTGAGTACTCAGCAGAAAGCACCCTTGAACATCTCTCCTCTCTCCAGAAAAACCTTTACCGCGAGCGGCTCTCTTCAGTGTACAATTTTGCCTCTGCCCAAGGGGGAGTTCCCCCATGATATAACACATCGGGATCGATGTCGGCCCCATTTGGCCATGCTACGGTACCACCATCAACAAAAACTGTGCGAAAAAAGGCGGGATCGGTACGCACGAGGGCAAAGATAGGCCCGGTCGCAATGTATGGGCTGAGATCAATTTCGCGCTCCTCTCCTGTAGTAAAGACCACGCGAACACATTGGCCGTCGCTCGGTTCGACAGATTGTACCCGCGCAAACGTCGTCATTGTTTCATTCCTCTCTAGGCGAGTGGTGCAATTGGTTGGAGGGGTTGGACATTGCGAGCCAGTTCCCAATTCGCTACCAACTCGGCACGGTGTAACTCCTCCCATTCCTGGACGAGGCGAATGGCGCGGCGTGAGAGATATCCTTGATACACATCCCCGGAGCCAATCAGAATAATGGCTTCTTGGTCGCCATAGGTTGCATGAAAGTGTGGTGGTTGGTGATCATTGTAGTACATCCAGATCACGATTCCGAAGAACGTGCTGATACGCGGCATCAGATCTTCTTTCGCTTACACGCATCTCTATATCAGTGCGGAAAAAGGCTACACTACTCATCCTCACCCTGTTCAAACGAGTCAATAAAGAAGCGCACATGGCTGGCCAGACGATCATCAGTCGCAATCTGGACAGCTAAACGGGCGCGTTCGGGCTGGTCAAAGAGCAATTCAGCCGGGTGGATGTGCAGTGCCGCCGCAATCCCCTGGAGCCGCTCAAGCGTAATGGCGCGCCGCCCCAACTCCACATTCACCAACGTCTCACGAGGCCACCCCAAGCGGTCGGCCAACATCTGCGCCGTCAGCCCCTCGCGCTGCCGCGTAGTGGCTATGCGACGCCCAACCGTTCGGCTCTCTTCATAGCTACGCATAGGATTACACCAGTGATGAGTGACGAGTGACGAGTGACAAGCAGAATGCCGCATATCAATGCACTCTGGCATGGTACACCGATAGCTCAACCATAATTGAGGCTAGTCCAGATCAAGATCACTCTGCTCAGGAAGATCAAGCTCTACTCCGGTACGTTTTGCATACTCGCGGCGCACATAGGCCACCGCATCCGTATACATCGTAGCCGGAATCTGGTCATACTTAGCAACCCGATAGCGCACCTTGAGCGCCGCAAAACAGGCACGACGCGCATCTCCTGCGTCTAACGAAGCGTCATGCTGCATACGGGCATCAGCCCACGCATGCACAAGGTGGTAGAGATAGCCCCGTTGCTGCGCGGCCATCGCCCCGCCCACCTTCTCCTCCAGCGCCCGCACCCGCGTATCCAACGCCCGCCACGCTGCACGTGCCTTATCCTGACTGAGTTCAAGCTGCTGCTGACGTTCAGCAATACCCTCCATCGCCGCATCAATCCGCCCCAGATCAGCCAAATCCTCAATGGCACGCGAAGGGGCAGGCGGCAGATTGGCCGCTTCAGCAAACGCATCATAGACCGTCTTGAGCGCAAACATACGCAGATACTTGAGACGTTCAGCCACCACCGGCGTCGCCCGCGTGCGACTCACACTACTGAGCCACCAAGGTACCAACTCAATCATCAGAAAATCTTGCGCCTGGAGACCACCAGGCGTCGTGACTTGCACCTGAATCACACCAACACTCAGCTCACTGTCGCGCTTCAGCCGCCGCAACTGCGCCGCAAGTTGCAGACCTATCGCATCACACAGGTCACGAATAGCCACATAGATCGAGCCATCCTCGACCCGAATAGTCAGACACGGATGCTCAAAGAAGCTCACCACCAACTGTTCCCGCATCGCCTGCATGCACCCTCACTTGGTTCAAATTGGACACAGCCTTAGTGTAGAACACGCCTTTCAGCTTGTCAAGAGGTTCATTCTGAACCAAAACCGCCCGCAAAGGTGTGTCCTTACGGACACACCTTATGTTCAATTTGAACCAAGCGCATCCCTGCCCTTTAGCGCTCGGATGTGACCAACATCTGCAGAGCTGCGCCCCACCCCCCGCCGATGCAAGGCAACCAGGCTCTCTTGCATCCCCTTATCCATTTATCGTTCCCCTAAACTCGCCCAAAACCGCCCCATTTCCTTCATCTTACCGTTCCCCTACCGCCAAAAACAGGCCATTTCAACGCAGTACAGGAACGATAAGTATCATTATCGTTCCCGTGATTTGGGTGTGACCAACATCTGTAGAGCGATACCCTACACCCCTTCAGACTGATGAAGAGTGCGAGGGAACCTGGTTCCCTCGCACTCCCTAGCTACCCACGCACCTGCTCTGCCGCCCACGCCTCCGCCTCGGCTTGGCTCGCAAAGCGCCCCCGCCGCCGAAGGGCTGGAATATAGACTATCCACTCCTCACCCTCACGCCAGCAGTCGAATGGCGGTGGTGTAATGCCGTTAGTGGCGGAGTGGAGATCACTGTTTGAATGGCTCTCTATGTTATCGGTGATCCCGATGATCCGATGATCCCGGCCCTGATTTAGCGCATTACAGTGCGATCCGATCGGATCATCACCCGATGATCCCAGATGATCCGGATCATTGGGATCATTGGGATCATCGGGATCATCGGGATCATCGAGATCATCGGGATCACAAAGATCATCAGGATCACAAAGATCATTAGCAGAAGGCCGAATGAAGTAAGCCCCTCCCAAACAGTCAATCAGGCGTTTATCGAGCAACTGGCGCAGTGCGCTTTTGACACTACTAAGCCCAATGCCTCCTCCCCCATCCTCAATGAACGCATGGATAGCCTTCGGCCCCACAGGGCGACTTTGACTACTATGATCTGCGACAGCGGCGTATACTATTGCTTGATGCCCTTGTAGCATTGCCGAGCCGTCCCCTGTAGTGATAGCTTCCCATCGTCTTCCTCCGTTGGCATTCCGGCGCTGTTCAAGGGCCATATCTACACGTTCGGCCCCACGGGTAAATGCGGCAAGACGGGTAGCACCTTCCGTGTCGCGGTACAGACACAAGCGTCCCCCTCCAGCAGCCGCCCAGAGTCCGCTCGATCCGCTATACATCAGTTGGGGATCAGCCTCACGCTTGCTTGCGTGCCAGCAGCCTAGCAACAAAACGTGATGTTTCAATGCCCACTTATGCCATGGGCCAAGCTCGGCGTAATCAGCGCGGTATGCGTTTTGCCCTGACGAACGGGGCGCAGCGGGCAACCATGCGGTGAGCACGTCAATGATCACCACATCGGACTGAGTGCTCTCCAACTGCAGATCAAGCCATATGCGAGCGATCTCAGGCGTATGCAAGCCTTCGGGCAAGTTTTCAACGGTATAGATATGCAGATCATCTGGGGGCGCTGCATTACCCAACGAGTCACGCAACGTGGTGATGACATCTGCGTAACTATACTCTGCACCGATATATAGGACGTTGCACTGGCGGCATTGACGTCCCAACCAACGCCCTCCATTGGCAAGTTCAATTGCAGCTTGCAGTGCCAAAGGGGTCTTACCTGCGTAAGGGGCTCCCACGAGCAGTCCTAGCCCCTCGCGCAATATACCTGGCACAAACCAACGTATAGCTGCCACATTCATGGCTAGTAGTTCGGCAGCCGTGTGCGGGCGCGTTACAGCGGATTGGATCACCTCTGTGGTAGCTTTGTGTGAAGCATCATCCGGTAGTGGCACGGTGCTGGTATGAGGCGTGGCATGGGCATCAACGCACGGCTCATAGTCGGGTGTGGTATCAATGATCTGGCGTAACTCCTCGATCTGGTGGCCCGCATTGAGCCAGTCCGATACGTCACCCTTGGGCGGCAGGTGGGGCAATGCAATGATCCGCAGCCGTCGTGCCTGGCCGCAGAGCGCCTGAGCGACCGCTGCGGCGTGTTGATGCCCTGGCTCATCGTTATCGGGCAGGATGACGACATCAGCGCCGCGTAGCGCGGCGCTGTAGCTCCGTTGCCACTTGCCCGCCCCACCAACATTCGTCGTGGCGGCGAGACCAGCGAGCGCCAAGCGAGCGGCGTCCTTCTCCCCCTCGACTAGGTAGATGGTCTGGTTGGCGGCGATGGCCTGTTCAAGCGCCGACAGCCGGTAGAGTACCTTTGTGATCCCCTTGGTGTTCCAGGCCCATCCATCGGGCTGCGACGGGTCGGGACGGCGCTGGAGAAAGTCTTTGGCACGGCCATGCTTGCCCGGCTCAAAGCGGCAGGTCTGGTAGAGCAGTGTTCCTGCGCTATCCAGATAGTCATAGGTAGCGACCAGTTGCCGTGTGGTGGGACGGGGCCGCTCGATGCCGAGGGCTTCGGCCAGTTGGTAGAGGCTGCCCTTCTCGTGGGAGACATGATCGTAGTAACTGCCATGCTCGGGGCCACTGAGCGTGAGCTGAAAGGCGTGGGAATCGCTGCCCGGGCGAAAGGGAGAATCGCAGCGGTAGCGGTCGGGCGCTTCTTGTTTCAGACGCAGGTGGCGGCGATCCAGTTCGGCGAGGACGCGCTCAGCGGTTGAGGGAAAAGAAGCGCATTTGTTCGCATCAGGGGACATAACTCCTCCGCACACCCCGACGAATCCTCGCACAACACCGTTCAGAGGCTTGCCTTTGGCAGCTACTAATGCTACAATCGGGTTACCTTCTCGGTGTTGCCTTCGGGGACTCCGGGGTGTTGACAATTGTCATTTTCCGCAAACCTTCGCGGGGAATAGGGAAAATGGCTATAAGGTGGCTCAGTGAAAACCTCGATTTTATCGGGGTTTCGCTGATTCTTGGGGAGTACTATACACGAGGCGGGCGTCCGGTGCAATGTGTAATAGTGCAAATATGGATTCGCTATGATGTGAGGCCGCGAACGTTGTGATAAACAAAGCGCCCGTCGTGCCGCAACGCAACGTAGGGATGTAAACGTAGGGGCGTAGCAGCGGCCCCCAAGAGAACCATGCCCATACCGAGAATGTAAGGCCGCTGCTACGCTCTCCTAAGCGCCCCCCTGCCCCCCCGCCCCCCTCGCCCCTCGCCCTGGTTGTCCCTTGTCACTCATCACTCATCACTACCATCAGAAGAATTCAGAACGCAGAACACAGGATTCAGAATTCAGAAATCAGAATCAATGTGCGAGCGAGGGGAGAGAATAACCCGAAAACCCCAGTCGAGGCCGACGACGGGATGGCCGCGGTCCCGCGCCCCGCAGCGAACATCTGTGCTATCACTGTTCCAATAACCCCCTCGAAGGGAGACGACAAATTCTTCGCTTCGGTACCCTTTGGACTGCTGAAAATCAGCCTCCACCTGCCCACTCCGCGCCGGATAGCTCTCCCAATGGCTGCACGTCCACTCCCAGACGTTGCCCACCATGTCGAGCGCCCCGCATGGCACGGCACCTGCTGGACAACAGCCCACCGGCGCGGGCCGCTCTAGCTTGCTCGCGTCGTAAATGGCCAACTCTGGTGTGGGATCTGTTTCACCCCACGGGTAAGTGCGGCGCTGGTCTTGTGCGTCGTAGGCCGCTGCTGCTTCCCATTCGGCTTCAGTGGGCAGGCGCACGATATAGCCGCTGGGCTGAAGTTGTTCGCTCAGCCACGCGCAGTAGGCGCTCGCTTCGTGCCAGGTTACGCCGATCACCGACTGGTTTGTGTTGTTGAAGCGCGGATCGTCCCATAACCAAGGCTCAGTGCGCTTATTCCGCTGCTTCCACTGCCAACCATTGGGTGTCCACCAGCGTTCCGCATCGGGCGCGTAACCAACTTCGACAAAGCGGGCGTACTGTTCGACCGTAATAGGGTAGCGGGCGAGCCAGAAGGCGGGGAGGGTTACCTCTGCTGCTTGCTCGTTTGTTTCCCACCCGCCAATCTGGTAGCTACGACCGCGCACGTAGCACCAGTAGCCCGCTGGTTGGCCAAAGTGCTTGTTGCGTCGTGCCAATTCTGTCTGCCACTGCGCCAGCGTCACGGGGTAGCGCGGGTCGCCAATGGTGCCAAGCAGGAAGCCGGCGCGCACCCGTTCGGTGACGGGCAGCGGTTGGGCGCGGTCGGCCAAGAGTTCGCCGAGGCCCTGTTTGAGCGCCGCTTGCCAGCGGGTGGCACGTATTTGGGGGCGGGTTCGCAGATAGCTCCAGTCGCGGTCGGCGCCAAGTTCGGCGGCAAGGATCAGGTCGCGGTACCAGCGGGCAACCGATTTGCTCTTCCCCGCCTCCTCGCGCTCGATTAGGTCATTGAAGAGCCGGTCGAGTACCAAGGGGGGAGCGAGGCCAACACCAAGAAAGATCGGCTCGCGCCAACGATCATCATGGCGGTGCTGCATCACGAGGGCAACCGGGTCTTCCGCGTTGAGGGCGATCTGCCGTCCTGCACAATGTTCTTGCAGCGTGAGGTGGGCGAAGGTGAAGGTGTCGGCACCATCCGGCAGGAGCAGACCACTGCGCTGATCGATGTAGTCAAGGCAGCGCACCGCCGCATCGCCCGGAGAGGCCACTCCCGTCTGCTGGAAGAAGCCAATCAGCGCCGCGTAGAGATCCCCGCGCGCCAAGCGTCCGCGCCCATCTTGCGAACTGGCTGCGCCATGCGCTTGGTAGGAGAGCCGGTCGAGCAGGGGGCGAATGTAGCTGCTATCCCAGGTGGGCATGCCGATAGCTTGGCCAAGCGATTGCCCTTCGCGTACGTGATCCCATTGGCCTAAGAGCAATTCGAGAATACGCTCGTAGAGCTGCGGGCGATCACGGGGCAATTCCCCTTTGTTATAGAGAACTAACGCCATGAGCGTCAGCAGCAGCGGCGTCTTGGCCATCTCCCGCAAGCGAGGACGTTGGGGATCGCCAATCGCACGCAGCAGGATGCTACATAACCGCTCGGCTTGTGCTTGGTCAAGCTGGCCTTTGGTTACGAGTTCTTCATACCATGCGCGGGTAAAGTGGCGAATTTGGCCTCCAGTAAAAGGGGCAAGCGCCTCCACCGGCCAACCTAGTGCCGTCTGGAGCGCGGTGTCAAACGCACGGGTGCGGCAGGTGAGGATCGCAGAGCAGGTAGGATAGCGCTGCACTATCGTGCGTACCGCGTCAAGCGTAGTACGTCGATCAGCCACCTCTGTCGTTGCGGTGGTTGGCACTTCATCAAGGCCATCGAAGAGGAGGAGCGCGGCCCCCTGCGAAAGCGCATCGCTAAGCGGGTCATCTATCTGCTGGGTACAGCAAGCCTGCAACTCGTCACGCAGCGCCGCATAGACCGTGGCATCGCCTATGCCGCCACGGGCCAGACGACCAGCCAAGGTACGCAGCGGCATGATAATGGGTAAGCGGGGCGTTTGAGTTGCCCTTGGGGGCAGCGGTGGCGCTTTGGGGTCGTCGAGGCCATGCATAGCGACGGCCCAGGCGAGATGGCGCAGAAAGGTGGACTTCCCCTCACCAGGATCGCCCACGAGGACGAGCCATTTGGCTTGGTAGGTGGCTTCTAGCGCAGTGAGCGAACGTTGCAGCACAACCGGAGCTTCCGCTTGCCCATCAATGGTTGCCGCACCATCCACCCGATAACGTGCCCTATCGGGGAGCGCATGATCGGGATGGTAATCCTGCTTGAGCGGGCGGTCGGGATCACCCTGCTCGAAGAAGGCACTTAATTGCGCCTTAGTACCGCACTCGGCAGCAAGGCGCGTGGTGGTAGCGAGGGTGACATAGATACGCGGCAGTTCGAGACATGCACCCTGCCCAAGCTGCTCATCGAGGCCACGCAGCGGCAATACCTGAAGCTTGCGAATAAGCCCTTCGAGATACCAGACAATGCGCCGCCGCTCATCCTCACTCGGATCGCGCCCAAAAATCACCTGGCCAAGATTAAACCCAACAACATTGCCGTAGACCGTACCACTTCCACTGACCGTTACTGTGCCTTCTCTGGGATCATGGTCAGGGGCACCGGCAAGCGCCGCCACGGCGCGGCTGAAACGTATCAAGAGTGAACGCGGCCATGAACCCATGAGCAGCATACCTTCCCATGTAGCCCTTTTTTGCTACGACATGCATTGAACCCAACTACTATGGGTATGACTGGCATCTGTAGGGTGGTGCCCTACGATCCCGCCGGACAGGGGGAAATGCGGGGGAACCAGGTTCCCCCGCCCCCCTTCCTACACATGTTGGTCACACCCAGATCTACGTGGCCTGCTCATCATCTTTGCCTAACGTATAGTTGCCCGTCACCGTTCCCGTAATCACCCCGGCTGCGGTGCCGTAAACCTTCCCTTGGCCGCTCACATTGACGCTGCCCTGCACCCCGCCCGTCTGGATGTTCGCTTGCTGGGCGAGCGTCTGAAGTTGTTGGGCAAAAGCCGGTTCGCGGGCGGCAATATCGGTAAGCGCCCGCACAAAATGCTCCGCATAGCGATCCGGGTTGCGCTCAAAGTTGGCGAGGTCGGCACGCTCATCCTCATTGCCATGCTGCTCAACTCCGGCTTTGACAAGAGGGGCAGCCTGCTCGCCCTTCGCCGCCGCTTCAGGCTTCGCGGGCGCCGGTTGCTGCTTCACCTTCGCGCTATCCACCGCCGACCTGTAATCCACATACGCCTTAAACGCGCCCACAATCCCCGTAATGAACGCCGCAGCCGTGAATGGTTCAGCCATGATCAGGACTCCTTTTGGTGTACGTCCCCTTGGCGGGGAGATTGGGAGAAGCTTCCGTAGGGGCGTAGCAGCGGCCCCCCAAAGGAACCATGCCCGCACCAAGAACACAAGGCCGCTGCTACGCCCTCTCCGTCGGCATCCCTACATTATGAGTAGGCAAAAGACATGTGGATTACCACAAAAGAACCCAAAGGAACGCAACAAAACCTTGATGCCTTCGCCCCTCTCCCACAACGTGGGAGAGGGGTAGGGGGTGAGGGCCGTCCCTCGCACCCCAAGAATCCTGTAAGGGCGTAGCAGCGGCCCGTACACTCCCTCCTGCGCGGCGCTTCTTGAGGAGGGCCGCTGCTACGCCCCTACGTATGATGCCTACGCATGTGTGGGCAGCCATAAGCCCCCCGTAACGCACGAGCTTTTGGCTATTGGCTATGGTTGCGGTTCCGCGCCCCGCAGCGTTTGGCGCGGAGAACCCTTCTGCGCCGTACCGACCGGCCCAATGCTATTGTAGTGAACAACATTGCTGAAAGCAAGCGGAAATACAAGGTAGAAAACAGAAGATAGAAGATAGGAAATAGAGAATATTCTGCATGCGTTCAAGCTGTAAAGTAGCTCAAGACCATTGCTATTCTAGGCGCTCTTGCAGCCGGAGCAGGTGCTGGTCGGCATCCAACTCATACGCTGCCACGGCGCGGCGGCGGCACTTACGGCGACGGGCAGCGCGATAGGCCGCCCAAAGATTCTCGAAGCTCACCAGGTGGGGCCACAGATTGCGGTACGTTCTGGCCATCGCCTGCTCCTCAAAAAAATCCGCGCCTCGCGCCATAGGCGCGAGCAGGGGGCGCTGCGCCCCCCTATAAGTGCCAAGTGACGAGTGACAAGTGACAAGCAGAACATACCATGATCAATGAGTTTTGGTAGCACTCATCACTCATCACTCATCACTCGTCACTCATCACTTGTCACTCATCACTACCATCAAAAGAATTCAGAACGCAGAACACAGGATTCAGAATTCAGAAATCAGAATCAATGTGCGAGCGAGGGGAGAGAATAACCCGAAAACCCCTGAGGCCGATGAGGCCGCCGGGACGGAGGCGGCCCCGCGCCCCGCAGCGAACATTTGTGCTATTATGATACCAACTGCCCCCTCGAAGGGAGACTACCCTCTCTTTGAGCGAGAAGTCTTTCGATTGCACAAAATCATCACTGATGACTCCACTCCGCGCCGGATAGCCCTCCCCATGGCTGCACGTCCACTCCCAGACATTGCCCGCCAGATCGAGCGCCCCGCACGGTGCGACACCCGCCGGGCAGCAGCCCACCGGCGCAGCCCGCCCTAGCTTGCTCGCGTCGTAGATCGCTAACTCTGGCGTCGGTTCCACTTCGCCCCACGGGTAGCTGCGCCGCTGGCCTTGCGCGTCGTAGGCCGCTGCTGCTTCCCATTCGGCTTCAGTGGGCAGGCGCACCCCGTAGCCGCTGGGCTGAAGTTGCTCGCTCAGCCACGCGCAGTAGGCCGTCGCTTCGTACCAGGTTACGCCGATGACCGGCTGGTTGGGGCTGTTGTAGTCCGTCTCACGCCATCCCCACGGCTCAGTGTGCTTATTCCGCTGCTTCCACTGCCAACCATGAGGCGTCCACCAGCGCTCCGCATCGGGCGCGTAGCCGACGGCAACGAAGGGGGCGTATTGGGCGACGGTGATCGGGTAGCGGGCGAGCCAGAAGGTGGGCAATTGAATCATCGCCCCGCCTGCCAGTATGCGCCGTGCAGCACTCTGCAACTTCCCAACCACGCCGCTGCCCGAGCGCTGTTCATCTCCTGGCCAGTCGCCAATCTGGTAGCGACCGCTTGGCACGTAGCACCAGTAGCCCGCTGGTAGGCCAAAGTTTTCGTTGCGCCGCGCAAGTTCGGTCTGCCACTGCGCTATGGCAAGCGGAAGACGTGGATCACCCAACTGGCCAAGCGCGGTGCCAGCTTCGATCCGCTCGCTAAGCGGCAGGGCCGGATCGGGCTGTTGGAGCAGCCCGCTGAGTGCGCTACGCAGATCATCCTCGAAGCGCTGAAGATCATGCTGTGTGGTGGTGAAGGCCTCTTGTCGGCCAACTTCGGCGTAGCAGTCGGCAGCAAGCAGGCTGTCACGCTGCTGTTGCAGGCGCGCTTTCTGCTGCTTGCCGCAGCGGGGTGAGACGAGCAGTTGGAGCCAGTGAAAGAGATTGTCGTACTTTTCTTGGCGTAACAGACGGCCCATGAGCAGGCGGGCCACTTCGCGCCACCGTTCGCCACCAGCAACCCACTGCGTATAGGCGAGGCTAATCCCTTGGCTATCACGCCCGGCGAGGTGGCATGCGGCGAGGTACTCCTCGAAGGTGAGGTGGGGAAAGACGTAGGTCTCGTCGGCCTCTTCGAGCAGCAGGCCGCTCTCTTCGAGCAGCAGGCGCATGAAGATCTCGCGCGGTTGGGCCGCCTGCGCCCGCGCATCGTTGGGCTGCACGGGGTTGAGCTTGCGCGCAAAGAAGCGATCCAGCGCATCACGCAGCAGCGGGCCAGTCAGCACCCCGCGCCCATCAACCTGCTGCTGGTGGGCCGTAAAAGCGAGTTCGTGGAGGGCGGGGCGCAGATCTTCCACGGTGAGATAGGGTAAGCCTAAACGCTCGCCAAGCCGCAGCTTACGGCGATCCACATCGCTCGAACGCACACCTTCCCAGCGGTCGAGCAGCAACTTGACCAACTCCTCGTAGACATCGGCGCGGCGCTCGGGCATGCGCGTGTTGTTGTAATCCAGCAGCACCAGCATGGTGAGCAGCAGTGGTGAGGTGGCGAGTGAGCGCAGGGTGGCGCGTTGGGGTTGGCTGAGTAACTCTATGAGACGCTCAACGCGCGGCGCTACTTCATCAGAGCGGTAACGCCCCTGGCCATCTGCGGCAGTTGCCGCATACCAACGGGCGATAAAGTTGCGCACTTGGCCAAAGGCGAAGGGCTGGAGGTAGCGCACCGCCCACCCTTCACGCAGTTGCCAGGCCGCATCCTGCTCATAGGGGCGCGTGCGACAGGTGACCACCACCGGCGCATGGCCAACCTGACGCGCAAAGGCGCGTATGGCATCGGCAATGCGCTCACGCCGCGAGCGGGGGCCGCTACAGGTCGCTTCGCGGATGCCCGATACCTCGTCGAGGCCATCAAAGAAGAGAAAGGCCTTCCCGCCAATGATCGCTGCTTGCACATGCGCCCGTAAGCCCTCGCGCAACGCACCCGCCCCCAGCGCCGGACGCAACAGCGCGGCAACGAGCGTATCCAGATCCTGCTGCGGATCGTCGCCGAGTTCCTGGGCAATTGGGCCAAGCGGACAAAAGAAGGGGATGCGGAGGGTCTTATTGCCACTGAGCAGGCCGGTGGCGATAAAGACCGCGAGGTGGCGCAAGCCGGTGGACTTCCCAGAGCCAGGGCTACCAAGCAGCACCAAGCGCGGAGCATGCTGCACAGCAGTAATCAGCGTCTCGGGCTGATACCAATAGCCCTCCCATGATTCGTCGCGCCGAGGCATCTCTTGCCGAGCAGCATGCCACAGCGCACTGAGCGGGCGCTCGCCAATGGAGAATGGCCCTGGCCGCAGCGCGGGCTGATCGCGCCCCTCATGCGGCAAGCGCACCGGCAAGCGCACCCGTTCAGGGAGTTGCTCATCGGGGGTGCCATCCTTCAATGCTTGCACGAAATCATCGCGCTCAAGGCGAGAGACTTGATCGCTCACCGGGCGCAGCAGATCGGTCGTCAATGAGGTATAGACCTTGAGCAACGCAATCTCCGGCATCACCGCCTGATCGCGCCCGCTACGGTCGCGGTCGAGCAGCTTACCAAGGCGCAGATAGCCGTGGTCGGCAATCAGGCCACGCAGGTAGCTATCAAGCAGCGGCTTGGCATCGAGCGGCGGCTGTGCGCCAAAAAAGAGCTGAATGGTGCCCTGGTTCACCCCAACGGCAGTGCCGTGGAGGGTGCCACTGACATTGACCGTGCCACTGGTGTCACTTGGCCGGGCAGGAAAGACCTGCGCCTCGACATAGGCGCGTTGCGCCGGAGTCAGGTTGGCTTGCTTGGCCAACGCACCCCGCGCCATCTCCTCGCCCCACTTGGCAGCCAAGGCGCGGAGGTCATCGATAAAGGCGGCAAGTTCATCATCATTCATAACGTGCTTCTTATGCAGAAGAGCGACACTGGATGTACTGCACCGATTCTACCAGAACGCAGTCCTTTCCGAAGGCAGCATGTTTTGCGACCAATTGGTCTCAAAACGCCGCCGCCGAGAGCCAACAGAGGGTGCCACAAGGCTATGGCAAGATCGGGCCAGCAACAGCGCATTAGCGACACATCGCGCAGGATCACGACGCGGCAGCGGGGCCATGATGCGAGTCGGTGTATGTAAATCTTTTCCGCTCCGATAAAGAGCCGGGAAAATGAAGAGGCCCAAAAAAGCGGAAGGGGACGATAAAATGTCCGGTCATCGTAAGGCGTTTTAGCCCGTCCCAATGCGCTCCGACTATGCCCCGTGTGCAACTGGGAAGAAACTGGGAAGAAGCTGGGAAGAACCTGGGAAGAAGTGGCATTTTTGCAATATAACGACGCAAAAACTCTTTACAGTTTATTTGTTCTATTATTTTTTGTATGCAATAACAATGCTGGTATCGCGTAATGATACGCATTGAAAAAAGCCGGAGCTATGCCGCATCCGCATAGGCCAGCCACGCCAACACCGGCACCCCGGCTTGCTTCCCGCTCGCGGCCCGCGCCTCAACCTGGCCGCTCACGCGCTGAAGTTCGCGCAGTACCGCAGACGTGAGGCCCGACCACTCGCCCAACACGGCCCCACGCACTACCGTATGCGGTTGAGTGTTTGCCATCGTCGCCTCCACTCGCGCACGAAAGGATGGCACCGTCTCATCTTCCGCCGCACGCGCCAACACCTCGGCAATGCGCCCGTGATGAGCGGTCGGTTCTAACAAGACGATCCACTCCTCTGCATGCAACCGCATCGCTTGAGCCAAGAGCGCGTGGCAGAGGTTGAGCCGATGAAGCTCAGCCAGCGCATCAAGCAGAGCGCCATACGCATCTTCACAGACATGCGTTCTCACTTGCGTCTTGAGAAACAACGCCTGATCTGCATCCGCCAAGCGAGCCAGCACCTGGGGATCCGCCCCAAGCGGCGTCTCCGCTGGCAAGGGCGGGCGCGGTTGGAGGATGGGTGGCGGTGCTGAACTGCCCACATCGGCACTCGCCGTCACATCGTCAGCAAGAAATAGCATGCCCGCCTTGTGATCCGCTCGCAACCGCCGCTCCAAGCGACGGCCAGCGACGCGAAGGGTGCGCCGAAGGCGCTGACGCTGCTCCTCCTGGGCCGACTGGACAAGGAGACGCAACCGTTCGACGAGCGCCGCCGCCTCGCAGCTCAACAATGACGCCGGCAACACCGGCTGCGGGGGCGGCGGCTCCGGCACATCCTCGTCAGCCGGATAATCGTCGGGCGGCTCTTTGCCGTAGTAGCGCGAGTGCTGTTTGCCATCCTCGCGCCAATGGCGGTAGAAATAGGGCCCAAAAGTTCGGTAGGTCACCTCAACGTGAATCGCCCCCGTCGCTCGATCTTCAGAAATCATGACGCGGGGGCGACGGACGAAACGCGCCTCCCACCAGCCCGCACTCGCCTTCGACCAACGGCCCAGCGCCGCTTGCAGACGTGACGGCCACTCGCCCAGCGTCGAAGGATCGTCCTGGCGAAGAATCTCGCGCGCCATGTGCAGCGCAGCGCAAGCAGCCTCCATGCGAAACAGCAACGCCCCCACCCGCTCCTGGCGCGGCTCATCGCCGGGGCCAAATGCCGCCGCTGCACAATCGCGAGCCAGTTGCGCGACCTCCTGGCGGAGCGATTCTGCTTGATCGAGCAATGCTTGGCGGCGCTTCGCACGCGCCCTGGCCAATTCCAAACGACCCTCGCGGGTGAGAGCATGGGGGCTTTTTTTCATAATGCTGATTTGTTGTTTGTGCAAAATCCGTTATATACACACAATAAGATAGTATCAGAGCGCCAAGCCCCCCGTCAAGCGCCAAGCACCACTACTCAGCAGGCTTCCGCCCCATCAGCTCTGCGACCTGTCGCCGCAGCGCCTCATTCTCACCAAGGCAGCGCATCAACTCATCATGCTTGGCGCGGGCCTGGGCGAGTTCGACATCGCGGGCCGCAAGCTGCTGCTGCAGATCGCTGAACCGCGCTTCAAGCACCTGAGTAGCGGCTCGTGCGTCGGCCAACGCAGCACGGGCCTCATCGCGCTCTTGCTCCAGATTGGCCAGCGTTGCATCCTGAGCGTCCACCTGAGCCTCAAGAAGTGCGACGGCATGTTCGGCCTCCGCCGCCGCTGCCCGTGCCTGGGCCACCAGCTTCTCTGCGTCGGCACGGGCCTGTGCTGCATCTTGGGACGCCTGCGCCACCGCCGCCTGCCAAACCATCTGGGCAAACTCATCCGCCCGCTGCTGCACGTCTCTCGGCACCGGCGACAACGGCACAACGGCTTCCCGCTGCGCTTTCCAATCGTCCAAAAAGCGTTTGATCGTCGTAAACGAACCGCCCCCGATGCGAGAACGGACATTGAGGATCGTCGGCTCCTCACCAGCGTCAAGCATCTGCTGTGCGGCAGCAACGACCGCCTCGGCGGTCACGATTGCGCGGGCCATCGTTGTTTCTTTATTATCATAATAATCATATACCAAGTATATCATAATTCGCAAAGACGCACGAGCATTGGTTAGCACCAGATGCCACCCACCACAGACGGCGCGGCGCTACGTAGCACTAGGCCCGACGGGCACCCAACGTCAGCGGCATACCTTGGGAGCCACGGCGCACTGCTCGTAGGCCACGCTACGTCACCTGGCGAGAGAGCCGACAGACGCCACACATTGCAGAGCTTGCCCCGATGACAAACAGGGCCACCTCGTAACAACGGGCGCGCCACTCGCCACAGCCAAGGGAGAAGACTTTTGTGGCCAATTTGGTCACATCGTCGCCAGCAGCGGGGTACCGGCAGCAAAGGCTAACGCAAGAGGCAGCCGAAAACACCCCGTCCCTCACCGAGCCGCCCCGTCCCTCACCGAGCCGCCCCGTCCACACCGAGCCGCCCCCGTCCACACCGAGCCGCCCCGTCCCTCACTGCGCCGCCCCGTCCCCCACCGAGCCGCCCCGTCCCCACCGAGCCGCCCCATCCCCTACCAGCGATCTCCCACCGACCAGCAGCCCTCTTCCCCACCAAATCCGCAAAGGGGGGCAGAGGAACCGCGAAAGGTGTCAGCTATTTCCAGCCCTTTTTGGCCCGATTCACCACCTTCTCAACATCAATGAGGAAGATCACTATATATATCGGGCGCTTACGCTGCCGTTTACCGCATCAGGACGCGCTTTATACCAAGGCGTAGCGACACAGTCGTGACACAGTCGTGACACAGTCGTGACACAGTCGTGCCATCCCGTTTTGGGCCGTTCGCGCCAAAAAAATGCTTTACACTCGCCTCTCTCTCTGCAAGGCTCTTGACCCGGTGGCGTTTCCGAAATCGCCCGAATGCTTCCACCCCATCAACCCTTGCACATGCCAATACAGCGCTTCGCTTTTGCCCAGGCCCGCGCCAATCACAATGATTGGGGTGTGACTGGAATCTGTAGGACGGTGCCCTACACCCCCTTCGACAGGGGGAGGATGCGAGGGAACCAGGTTCTCTCGCGCACCCTACCTACACATTTTGGTCGCACCCCAATCATTGGCGCAGGCATGGACGAGTTGACGGCACGAGCATCGAGAGTCGGGGTTTAACAATACGTCCCTCGATCATAGAAATGGGAACCGGTTGCACCAGGAGCGAAAGCCGCATGATCAAGGAAATGGGGGACATGAGATTGCATCGTCGCTAGAAAGGCGTTACCCCCTCATCCAGAAGCTCGGCGGGTCTTTCCTACCATCTCGCCGCAAACAGATTCTGCACTAGGGGCAACAAACGTTTCTATCGTGGTGTGGTACAAACATACCACAAGTGTGATACAAAGCGTCAAGACAAAAAGAGAACAAAAGAGTGTATAGTATTTTTGCCCGTATTACGCCCTTTAGAAGGTGACAAAACGGCGCCAAAACGGTGCCAACTCAATGCCAAAACGGTGCGAAATCGCATTCTGCTGTACCGCATCAGGAAGGGATAAAACAATGATGCGTGAATCGACAATATATAGCCCCATCCACTGCATAAAGCCCTTCCGCAAAGCAGAGCTGAGGGGGTGGGGCAAAACCTCTTACACAACAGTCAAGAATACGCTTCCCTTCATCATCTTCATACCAACAGTCGAATGGCAGCGGGAGCGATGTGCCGTTGCCGTTGCTGGTGGCGAGGGCTTCGACTTCACCCGCTGCAATACGCTCGGCCTCGGTCTTGGTATGCCCGGCATCCATCAATTCCTGCAAGCGGCTTCGGCATACGCCTACCCGTTTCGGCTCAATCTTTCTTTGCAAAAGCAACTTTGCCCCCCTCCGGCTCAGTACCCGTGGGGCAGTTGGTAAGCGGCTGCTGTTCGGCGGCGGGGTCTGGACAAATGGACAAATGATTCTGTTTTCCAGCAACTCTCTCATGAGAAAAATTGTCAAAAACTTTCCCCGAATCCGATTCCATTTGTCCATTTGTCCAGTTTGGGTCTTCGTCGCCATCCTGCGCCGTGCGAAGCCGCATCCCCGCCTTGCACCACATCCCCGACTTCTTGACAGTAGCAAGCCCTAGGGCTTCGATCCGCGTATTCCAATTCTTCTTACCAAAGGGGCGTTCTCCCCCAGCTACTGCCCACGATACGTAATCTTCATACAGTGACGCCACGGAGGTATGGGCGTCGTCACGAACGGCACGCTCGGTCAACCAAACAAGAATGCGGTCACTATCGGCGCGGTACTCCCTGGTTGCAGCGTCAACGGCGGGGCATGTCCCCAGCCCGTCCTCTCAAACGCAGAGAGCTTTAGCACCCTCGCATTTCCGTGCAAAGTCGAGAACTTCGATCTGGCCCCCAACACCCTGAGCCATAGAGGTCATCTCTACGCAGTGAATCACTGGCATCGTGTAGGACTAACTGCCAGACCATCGATATGTAGCGCATGGGGGGAGCGAATCTCCAAGCCCCCTGATTTTAATCAGGGGGCTTGGAGATTTCTTCGTGTTGCAAACAGAGTAGTATCTTTTATCCCACTTCAATGTTTCGCAATTGCTCTTCTGCCCACGCTTCCGCTTCGGCCTGGCTCGCAAAGCGACCACGCTTACGAAGAGATGGAATATGCACTATCCACTCGTCATCTTCATACCAACAGTCGAATGGCAGCGGAGGCGATGTGCCGTTGGCGGTGGCGTTCGGCATCCGTGCCATGTTGCGGCCCGTTTCCATGTCCATATGGATATCGGCCCCGCTTGGGATCGCCCATCCATCGGGTACGACTTGCCAGTCAGGGGTAAGCACCAGTTCCTTGAGGGTTCCCCCCTTCGGCAGGGTGATCAGGCGATGGCGCGGCTCGGGTATGACAAGCGCTTTTTGGCTTCCTAATGCGGTAGCGGAAGTAGCGGAAGTAGCGGATATAGAAGCCTCTGATTTTTTTGACGCGCACGCGTGCGCACCCGAAGAGTAGGGGCTAGAGCTATATCCGCTACTTCCGCTACTTCCGCTAAGGCTTCCTAATGCGGAATTCGGCCCATCGCTATCAACGCGAACCTCTTCAAGTGCATACAGGGTGTCGCCCTTTAGGTTCTTTGATGTGCCAACCCGTAGCCGCACGTCGTCAAAGGCGAATACAGCCCCCAGCTTCGCCCGCAACAGCTTCCCGGCTGTGATAGCGCGGGCGCGTGGGGTATCGCCGTCTATGATGATTTCGCTGTCAGCGTCGTCTTCAATGAGCTTTGCAACATCCCCAGCCTTTACCCTGCGGGTGTTATACGCATCCCACCAGGCGCTAATGACGCGCTTCCACCCGCTCTGGCGACCATCTTCACGAGACAGCACGGCGGTTAGGTTCTCACAGAAGCCAGAGATGCCTATTCCGTTCAGGATGCGTGTTACCACGGTAGCGAACTGGCCAAAGCCGCCGAGGGCGATACCACCGGCCTGGCCAGTGGCGAGTCCTTGCGCGATCAAGCTGAGGCACGCGCTCACCAGCCTGGGCCGATTCTCTCGCGCCCATGCCCTAATCTCGCCCTCACTCCGCTTGAACCCTACACGTTGGCTAGGATGCTCCTCGGCGCTCTCAAGCCGAATGAGAACCGTCCGGCGTACCATATCGCCGCCGAGGGTCACATTATTCCCGGTGGCCGCCCAGATAGTGCGGATCGGAACGCTTACCTCTTTGTTCGCGCCGAGTAGTCGATCTGTCCATGTCTGTCCAGTGACAGCACGCTGCAGCGCATGGCCCTGAAGCGTAGAAATATCATCGAATACCACAGAGACGGGGGCACCCATCAGGTGCGTGGTAATCGCCTTCCGCTGCTCTTCTGCATTTAGGGGGAGATCTGAAAGCGGCGCCGCTTGGCCAGTCCAGATGGTATGAACTAGGTCGTTAAGCAGTGTCTTACCCGTGCCACGCTGGGCGGCGTCGAGCAGGAAGACCGGGGTGGCTCCGCACATTTCACGGATGAACGGTAGCAGGATGTAAGCAACGGCGTTAGCCCGGTCTGCGGCGCTCGCAAAGGGGAAGTCAATGAGCAGATCGTCAAGGATGAGGCTCAGGGCCTCGGCGGGGGTGATCTTTTCTGGCGTGATGTCACTCACCACCAGGGTACGGCTATCGGCGTGATAGCCGTTCGTGAGCAGCTGGCCACGCTCATCAAAGATAGGGATAGGGCTCAGGCGGTCAATGGTCGGCAGGGAAGGGGGTACGAACACCGGCACGAGGCTATCACGGATCATAGCCAGGGGCGGTATCACCTCCGTTACATTGATAGCGCCTCCCTTGCTCTCCCTTGTCGTCACGAACGATGCAGCCCGGTTAACCATACCGCGCCAGAGCGTATCATCAACAGTCGTGAGCTTCCCGTCGAGGTATGCAACCTCAGTACCGTAACGGTACAGGTTCTCCCCGTAGGGGCTCGACGCCATAGCCGCCCAGATAGCATCAGTAACTCGGCCCAGGTTCTCATCCGTAATATCAATAACCGGCTTCCCCTGGCCCTGCTGTGCGACCTGGGGCGTTGCACCCTGAGCAGGCGCAACGGTGCGCCCGTTGGGGCTGGCCTGGGCGGGCTGGGCAGCGGGCTGGGCGCCGCGCCCGTTGGGGCTGTGGGCTTCGTATGTGATTGGCACCCCAGCGAAGTCGGCAGCGATTCCCAGCAGCGCAATGAATTCGGCCCCCTTCGGCACAACGCCCCCATAGCGTGTGTAGGCAATGGCTTCGGCCCAGCCCCCTCCATGCTCTTCGCTATGGTTGTACCAACATCCTTCATCGGGCCGTACTAGCAAACCACCCTCGCCCAAGATGCGCACCTCGCGCCCCTCGGCTTGCACTTCGGCATTCAGATCACGACAGAACCAAGCCACAAGATCGAAGCTAGAGGCTATGGCATCCTTCGTGCGCTCAACGTCAACACGCTGGCCATTACGAACGGGCGCGGGCGCGGGCTTCGCCCCTCGCGTCTTGGGGGTTGCTATGGCGTCGAACGCAGCCGCTACCGCCTCGGCGCTCACCAGCGCGGGCGGTTCGGCGGGCAGCACCTCGCCATAGCCGGTGATGTGAGGCAGCGCAGTTAAGCATCGTTCCCATCGTAGTTCAAGGTGATCGAAACTGTTGGTATGTTCAGTGTGCGGCGTGCCAGTGATAACGCCTGACCTGCGCTTTTCACGGGCTGCGTCAAGCGTGTCGGGTAGCGGCTCTTCGCAGCGGAACAGGATATGCCAGCCCGCACCGCTACGTGAGTGGCCAGCCCATGGGTAAGTGTGGGGTAGCCCCAAGGCATCAAGTATGGCAAAGAGGATGGTTTCAGGCACTACAATCTTCGCGCCATTCTCGCCCTTCCGTGCGTCAACATCGAGGGTACGCCACCATCCAATGCCATTAAAAATAGCAAGCGTTTCGCTCGGCGCGAAGCGCTTGCCGTTGCGATAGGTCGCTTCGCGTTGCCATATGAGGCTATCTACGGCCTCTTTGGGTTGTCGTTCGCTTTGCCACTCCTCCCAAACGTGGGTAGGCTTTTTCTCGCCCTCACCGATGATCGCAACGTTCGCGCCCAACTTCCATAGTTGTCTCAGCTCTTTTGGTTGCATCACGCCCCCCTTTTTGTGGTTTTGGGTGGGCAGTGTTTGCCAATGGCAGCGCAGTAGTGCGATGTGGTCGAAGATATCATATTGACTAAGGACATCGAAATCCTCACAATTAGTGTTTTCTCGCACGCCAGTTAAGGCTATGGAGAAAACAGAATTTAATGACCGGCAGCGAGCAGTCTTTCTAGTGCATAGAGACTGCTGCGGGCGGCCCCGTTGGAGGAAATCGCTTGATCTGCAAATCAAGTAAAAATGTCGTGTTGAGTATTTCTTTGAAAGTATACTTCTGTTGTGAATTGGCAGTCTTTCGATCCGGCAGTAATACCCAGAGCAATTGTGGTAGTTCTAGGTATCGTGCAGCGAGCTTCAATTGCTGTGCGAAGAAGAGGAAGATTATCGCAAGCACGATGAAAAACACGCTGCTTGTTGTGATCATTCCCCAGACCGTGTTGATGTCATGCAACGAATAGCATAGAGTCAGCACGGCGTAGATAATAGATGTTACGGTTGTGCTGCCAATGATGTGCCTTTCTTCGTCCGTCAGTTCTGTTGTTGGGGGCGGTTTTTGGTGTGGCATGTTGCCTCCTTTGTGCCCCAGAATGCGCTTCCGATTGTTGCATGGTAATGAGCCATATGATAAAATCAGAATTGCATTAGGGCGCGGTAGTGCCGTGCGTGCAATCCCCTTAACTTGGCGGTCGGGGGGAGAGACAGAAAACCTTGGTGAGGTTCACCCGGCAAATCCCTTACATAGCATATGTAAGGGATTTTCCATGTTTCGGCACAAATTATATCATGTTCCTTGCGAATTAACTATTTGTTCAAGTAGTACCTCCTGTTCCTGTATCAATGCCCGATGGGTTGCTACGAGTCGTTCACCGTCGCGTAGTTTTATCACCCATGCTTGCGCAGCTATTCCCCATGTCCAAGCAGGGAGCGCAGCGCCAGCGAGGATGATCCAAGCAACAAGTGACCATCCCAGCATGTGGCCAGCGCCGCTTGTGATGAGCCATGTCTCAACGCCAGTCACAATGCGCCAGGCGAAGATCGCGCCGGCGGCAAGGGCTGCTACGGTAAGCAGTGCGCCAAGAGTGGTGAGTCTCATTCTGTGTTCTCCTCTTGGGTATGGCGATTGCGCCGTTCAGTGGCGTGGCGTCGTCCGTGGGCCAGTTGCTCGGCCTTTGTGATACCTTCTACCCCACAATGACGACAGCGATATATCGCTACTGGTACATTGCTGGTATTGCCAGCTACCAATGATGCGGTCTCTGGTTCAGCTATTGCGCTGACGGGTTGGCGTGTGACTGATTCAGGGGCAGGGTAGGATTGCTGCGCGGGCAGTTCACGAAGGTACGCTTCGGCAGCGGGGGTAGCGTTGGCATGGCAGAGCAGTTCTTCCGCCCGGCTCTCCTGAGCCGCTACAGGTATGTTGTCGGCCTCAACCAGTCCGCGTAGGGTGGCTACCTCGACCCCAAGCGCCAAGCGCGAGACGGTGAGGATGTGGCCTGCTCGCTCAATCGCCACCAGGACGACTGGCACGAGGGTTGAGAGCAGCAGCACGAAGACGATGGCCAATAGGCTCAGGACTGGCCCTTGCAATGCGTCAGGCAGGCCCGGCATATAGCGGGCTAGGTAGGCAAGGTTCAATAGGCCGGTGGCCGTGTAGAGTAATGGCAGCGCGGCGCTGCGGTGGTTGTGACCGGCATAGGCGGCGGCGCTGGTCGCTGCGGCCAGGAAGACAATCGAGCAGTCGATCATCAGCACAAGCAAGAGCGCCGAGAGATGGTAGGCCCATCCAGGCAGGCTCAGTGCGGCCACGCTGGGTGGTGCAACGGCGGCAAGGGTTTCCCAGATGTGTAGGCCGCTGGTGAGTACGACGGCGATAGATAGCGGGCGCGCCCAACGAGCGAGGCGGGCAGCCGACTGGTGTGCCTCACGTTTCGCGTCGAGTAGCCCACTGAGGCGGGCGCGTTGGGCGGTGGGGGTCGCTAGTTGCTCAGGGTCAAGGTTGAGCGCGGCGAGGGGGTTGACGGATTGGCCGTCTGGTTTGATAGTGGTGATAGCCATTGGGAAGCATTTTCCTTCTTGGTGGTAGGCTCTTGGTGCGGGTCTGAGCCGCATCAAGAGCCGTTTATATGTGTGCCGTGATAGTCGGAGCTATGCCTTCGCTGATGCGGCTTTGGTTGGCGGGGCAGCCGCTTGCCATGCGGCGAGGGCTTCGGCTCGATTCCCTCCCAGATCAGCGTAGGCTTTGCGAAATGAGGGGATGCCAGATGCACGAGCTTCAGCGTAGGCTTGGCGTAGAACTTCAGCTTTCTGTTCTCTGGCTATCCGTATGCGGCGTTGTCGCATGTTGAGGCCACGTCCTCGCACTGGCCCACCCCGCGAACGTCCTGCCATTGCTTGGGCGAAGATTTTTACCACTGCGCCGCCGCCATTCCGTTCGGGTGTGACTGTGACGCGAGTCTGGGTGTGACTATTTTCGTTCCGTTGTACATGCGGGTTGGAAACAGAAACAGGGTTCTCTGTTTCTGGCCTTCCTGCTGCGCTCGGTACGCTCGTATTGAGCAGGGCCGCAAGCAGGGGGTCAGGATCGGGGGCTACTTTGCTGGTTGGGCTGGTTGCGCCTGGGCGGAACATACCAAGCAGCCCAGGATTTCCCATTGCCTGTAGCAACGCGAGGGGGTTGGTGGTGTATTCAACATGGCCCACACCGTCGCCGGTCGTAAAGCAGACCGCGCAGGGGCCGGGTGTTACGATGTCTTCCATGGTCAGTTGGGTGCCGTTGATGAAACGTAGCCCGAATTGCGCCGCCAATTCAGGAATTTCTACGCCGTCGATCCAACTGCGTAGCCCTGGATCACGCCCGATCAGTTGTGCCAACGCATCATTGACGCACGAACCCGAATCGCGCCGGGGGTAGTCCATCAGCCCTGGTTTCAGCTCGCCCCGCAAGGGCTCAACCGGCTTGATCAGCCGCTCCGGGTTGGGCAGATCGGGGACGGCGAGGCTGATCTTTTGGCCTGTTTCGGCGTCGCGGATCATCGCCACACGCTGGCCTTCGCGGTTTTTCAGCACGTCGGCCACTTGGAGATTGCGCAAGACCTCCGATTTGCCCTGTAAGCCGAGGGTTCTGACCTGCTTATCCTGCACGCCGACGGTCATCCTGATGTTGAGCTTGCCCCCGCGTCGCGCAATATCCTCGAAGAGTTCGAGGCCGCCCTCAATCGCCGGAAGCACGTCTTGCGCTTCGTCTATGACCAGATGCAGCGGGGGAAACTGGCGTGTGCCTTGGGCACGGGCCTTGCGGCGGGCAGCCACTTCCACTTTGACCTCTTCGAGCATGCGGGTGATGCTCTCCAGGTCGTCGCCGTGGCCGGTGACGGTGCAGCCGGGCCAGAGGCCCGGGGCGGCGTCGGGGTCGGCCACGAGGACGCGCTCGCCCTGTTGCGCCCAACTGGTGGCCATGTGATGCATGAGCGTGGTTTTGCCGCCTCTGGTGTGGCCGATGATCAGCCGGTGTGGGGTGCTTTCGAGGGTGGGTATCAGTTGCTCGCCCTTTGCGGCACTGGTGGATGGAGGCACTGCCGCGTTTGCGGGATGCGTTGCCGCGCTGGATGAAGTTGATGGCGCATCCTCTGCTTGCGAGGTGGGTAGCGCACGGCGTTGCCCACCAGGAAGAGCGTGGCGCACCCGCTGCCCGGCTGCGGCGAGCATGGGTAGCGTGCTGGCCACTTCGGCCCGAATCTCTGGCACGGTGAGCGCACAGCCCGCCACGGCAGCACCGGCGGGCAAGAGCCAAATGGCCGAGCCGGGCATTGCCACGACCAGTTGGCCCGCGATGCCGCCGCCAATGGCAACGCATAGCGAGCGGGCAAGCTCTTCAAGGGTGATCAGTGTCATGGTTTCGTTTCTACCTCAGGTGTGGAGGGAGGGGTTCGGGGAGGGCTTCGCCCTCCCCGAACCCCTCCCTCGTGAGCTTTGCTCACTGCTGAATAATCACGGTCTGCGCTTGGCGCGCACCGCCGCGCAGCAGGGCCAATAGTCCGTAAATCACCACGGTGATGCACACAACGAGAAGCGCCTGCACCGCCACGCTGACGAAGGCGCAGAAGAGGATGGTGTAGATGAAGCCGATGATTGGGTTACTCGACCACTGCATAGCAACGCCGGCAGCCTTGGGCCAGTCGGTTATGTAGTCGAAGACGATGCTGCTCCACAAGACGAGGTTCAGCAGAGGGTGCATCACGGTGGGGAAAGCGAGTTCAAAAAGACTAGGTAGCAGCGTGAAGCCGGTGAAGACGATGCCGACAATCAGCGCGCCGACGCTCATGTTGAGCAGCCCCTCGGTGTAGGCGGCGGCATCGTAGACTGCATCGGCACTGGCGTCGCGGATCGCGGTCGTGAACTCCCAAGTGCTCAATAAGTCAAAAGTGATCCAGATCGGAAACAGCACCGCCGCGATCAGCCCAAACACAACAACCATAAACAGAGCCGCTCCAGGCTCGGCATTGGCGAGGCTGCGGCGGGCGGCGAGGACGTAGCCGCGCACGTCGAGCAGGCGGGCAGCGCAACTTGCCCGTGGTTCGGCTGAGGTTGGGTTGGCAATATAGGCGCTCATGTCAGGTTCTTTCTGTAAAGAAAAGACGAGAAAAAAAGACAACGTTCAGAAGGCCACACTTGGTATGCTGTAACCAAGTGGCCTGTGGTGTCGCAGAAAAGCCACGCCAAAAAGCCCTTCACGAGGGCTGCAAAAGACAAAAAACCGCGATGCCATTCGAGGCACAGCGGCTTATCGGCGCATGGGCGTTGTGGCGCGGATTCGGTGGGGCAGGTGGCCCACCGGCGGGGTTGCCGGTACGATTGGGGGGCTGAGGTTCCATACGGGCGATCCTCCATTGTCCTGGAGGATGCCAGATGGTATGGCGAAGCAAACCATTGTGGACATGGCGATCCTCCAGGCTGCTCCTACTGGCCGTAGGGCGCTGGCTGCACCGGCGAAATGACAAGCCGGTACGACGACCCCCACCATATATTGCGGGTGGGGCCGGGATCACTGCGGTTGCATGGTACAATCGCGCCCAGCCCCTTCCTGCTTCCTCAGGATGGGGTTAGCGGCCTAGTGGGTGTTTCCGCACCTGCTAGGCTGCGTCATTTCAGTGCTTATGGTATCCCCATTTACGGGTACTGTCAAGACCTGTTGCGATATTTCTTTGGGATGTTTTCGACGTTGCGGGAATTCAGGTATTCATCAATAGCTGCCTCAGTCGTCACCCAAAAGCGGCCAATTCGTCTCGCTTTGAGACGGCCTCGTTTGATGTAGTCGTTGAGCGAGTCCTTAGCCAGTCCCGCATACTCCGCAGCCTCTTGTAGCGTGATCAACTCGCCGATAGTCAGCGGATCTACGGGTTCTTGATGATCTTGTTGGTTATCAGCCATTATGTGCAGGTATCAAGCGGCCAGGGCGATCCGCTATGGCGAAGAGGGGCATGTGAGGGAATAGTGCCTCTGTGTCACGCTCAGTTGTGCATGGGCATGATAGGGCTTGCAGGCTAGGGCGTCAATCACTTTTGCTCTCGGCAGGGCAAAATACGCCATTGTCTTTGGGGGCATGCCTGGCCGATTCCGCATTGTAATGCCCTGTATGCGCTCCGTCGTAAAATCGTATTTACGATTTTACGATTTTACGATTTTACGATTTTACGATTTTACGATTTTACGATTTTACGATTTTACGATTTTACGATTTTACGATTTTACGA
>RSAS01000873.1 GCA_003934145.1 Candidatus Viridilinea halotolerans
TCCCAATCACCTATCCGTGACTTGCCGAGCGAATGTTCTGTCCGCCCTTAAAGGCTTAAGGGGAAGGGGTTCTCCACTATGCCTGATCTATTTCAAGTGGTTACGGTGGCCGAGGCCACGGCCCGCCTCGTTGTCCACCTTGCGCCCTTGACGCGCAGCGAGCCGATGTCGCTTCACGCTGCATTGGATCGTATTCTTGCTACGCCGCTCCACGCGCCCGCCGATCTGCCCGCCTTTGCGCGCTCGACGATGGATGGCTTTGCCGTGCGCGCCGCCGATACCTACGGCGCCAGCGAGACCCTTCCCGCCTACCTGCATCTCGCGGGCGAGGTGGCAATGGGCCGCCAGGCAGAGGTGCAAGTTGGCCCGGCGCAGGCGGCGCGCATCCATACCGGCGCGATGCTGCCGCCCGGTGCCGATGCGGTGGTGATGGTTGAGTATACCCAGACGCTCGATGCCACCACACTGGAGGTGGTGCGCCCCGTGGCGGCTGGCGAAAATGTCCTCGCCGTAGGCGAAGATGTGCGCACCGGCCAACTTCTCTTTTCCGCTGGGCATCGTCTGCGCCCGCAAGATCTCGGTGGTCTTGCGGGGCTGGGTTTCACCCAGGTGCCGCTGGTGGCGCGCCCCCGCGTCGCCATTCTCGCTTCGGGCGATGAGGTGGTGCCCGCCGGCCAAACGCCCGGCCCCGGCCAAGTACGTGACATCAATAGCTATACGCTGGCTGCCCTCGTACACCGCTACGGCGGCGAGCCGTTGCTCTGCGGCATCGCGCCCGATGATGCCGTAACGCTACAAGACATGGCCAGCAGCGCCCTCGCCCAAGCCGATCTGCTCATCATCTCGGCGGGTAGCTCGGTCAGCACGCGCGACATGACCGCCACCGTGATTGCTAAGCTCGGTGCGCCCGGTGTGATCGTGCATGGCGTGGCCATCCAGCCCGGCAAGCCAACCATCATCGCCGTCGCCAATGGTCGCCCCGTCTTTGGCCTGCCGGGCAACCCCGTCTCGACCGTCAATACCTTTGAACTCTTCGTCGCCCCAACGCTGCTCCAGCTTCAAGGCGCTAGCCCGCGCCCCAGCCTCACCAGCAGCGCCCGCCTCACCAAAAACATTCCCTCCAAACCCGGACGCGAAGACTTCGTGCCCGTCCGCCTCGTCACACGCGACGGCACCACCTGGGCCGAGCCGGTCTTTGGCAAATC
>RSAS01000884.1 GCA_003934145.1 Candidatus Viridilinea halotolerans
CAGACGCGGCGGCCCGCGAGATCGTTGGAGTTGTTGATGCCTGCGTCGGCACGCACCATGAAGGTCTGCCCATCGTGGAACGTGGTTGGCCCAAAGGCGAGTTGGCCGAGATCACGCCCGATTGTCCAGGTGGTGTTGCGAAAGAGTACGTCTACGCGCCCCTCGCGCACTGCGGCGAAGCGCTCATTTGGGCCTGAAGTGGTCAGGCCAACAAATTCGACCGCATTGGCGTCGCCAAAGATGGCTGCCGCCAGCGTACGGCAGAAGTCCACATCAAAGCCGGTCCAACTGCCACGCACTTGGTCGTAGAAGCCAAAGCCGGGCAAATCGGCGTTGGTGCCGCAAATCAGGTTGCCGCGCGCCTGCACACGCGCCAACAAGCCGGGGCCAGCCTGAACCGGCGCAGGATCGGGCGGCGCGGGATCGTCGGATGGCACGACGGCGGCAGCGTCGGGCGTTGGTTCTTCATCGCTTGGCGGCGCAGGATCGGGGACAGGCGTGGATGCCTGGGACGGTGCAGCACCGGATGCGGGCGTCGCGGTGATAATCATAACCACCGGATCATCGTTGGACTGATCGAGCAGGCCGCCACAGCCACTCAACGCTAGTGACAACAAAGCCAAGCTGCCCAAGAGCACTAGGCGTTGAGACAACAGGCGCATCCAAGAGGGAGATGTGGGTTTCAAAGGCGAACTCCTTGTTTATGAAGAACCGAGAACCGAGAACAGGTGAACACGGGGAACAGATCTGCATGGACGAGTGAGTGCCAATTGGGTGTGACCAAAAGGCGTAGCAAGGGTGCGCGAGGGAACCAGGTTCCCTCGCATCCTCCCACCGCCCGGCAATGCGTGAGGCGCAGCCCTACAAGTTTTGGTCACGCCCGTGCCAATTACCCACTTGATGTTAATGCCTCTCGATGGGTGCACGAAACATAAGACTCGCGTCGCTGCCGCCGGATCTGGCGTCGCGGGCTGATGCCGGTGCCACTAGGCGGAACAGAACATAAGGCTCGCATCGCGTTGGTACTCCAGATGCGATACGATGAGCTTGTTCACACCACCACCCACCGCGATTTGGAGTACCTCTATGGTAGCCTATCCGGTGCATTTCTTCAAGCGGCTGGTGGCAGGGTGCATGGCGGTTGCAAAGTATGATGGACCCAAGAATCTAGACACTCAGACGGCTAAGGTTCCGTACAATAGGAT
>RSAS01000580.1 GCA_003934145.1 Candidatus Viridilinea halotolerans
CAATGGGCGGCACGCCCTGGCCCGCAACGTAGAAGCCTTTCGTGTCACGCACCCGTGCCGAATAGCCGATATAGAGGTAGAAACTGAAACTGATGAGCACCAGAATCCAAGTCCACACCTCAACCGCAGTCGCTTCCATTGTGGTATATCCCCTCGTTTGTGCATCAAAAAGAAGAGGGGATCGAGGAGGGTTTTGCCCTTCCCGAACAGCCCTCCCGTCACCCCGGAACTTCCGAGCGCACTGCTACGCTACTCGTGAACGTCGTACTTCTTGTCGAGATTGTCCATCAACTTGGCGTAGGTGAAGATCAGAATCACATAGATGAAGATCCCACCCTGCTGGGACATCCAATAGCTCAGTGGCACTTGACCAATGGTGATGGTGTTGAAGACACCCGCGAGGAGATAGCTCGTGACAAACGAGACCAGAAACCAGACAACCAAGAGACTCCCAATAATTGTGATGTTGCCTTTCCAATAGGCTGCCGCCTGTTCTTCGCTCATCTTGCCGCTACCCGACTTCGACTGCGGATTCTTGGACATGCTACGCACCTCCCTAATGAATGAACTGGAAAGCGTACTGCGTTGTACTTGTTTGACCGCGCCATAGCTGTCAATTAGCTTGGATGTGACTGGAATCTGTAGGGCGGTGCCCTACAACCCCGTCGGACAGGTGGAAATGCGGGGGAACCAGGTTCCCCCGCACCCCCTACCTGCACATTTTGGTCACACCCAAGTAGCTTTTGCAACCCCCAAAGCCTCGTTGTGCAGCCCGAATAGTAAGGGAGATTAACATTTTTGTAAAGTTTCTGTAAGGTCTCTTTTTTTAAGGGATGGTTTCGCTTTGCGGCAATCGGCTTCGCCGTTTGGTGGGAGGATGCAGAGGGCTACGCCCTCCGCATCCTCCCGATTGGGATGGGTTTTTTGCGGGGGCTTCGCCCCCGCGCCCCCGGGGGCGGGGCTTTGCGGGGGCTTCGCCCCCGCGCCCCCGGGGGCGCGGGGGAGGCGCAGCCTCCCCCGCGGCGCAGCCCCAACAAAGTTGGTGTCGCCTTGACAAAAACATAGCTCCGTCGTATAATCTCCCCTAAGTGTCACATGTACAATAGGCCGTGCGGCTCTTTTTTGCGTAAAATAATTAGTGTCATATTGACAAAAAGGTTACAGCTATGAAAAGCGAACTCTACCACGACACAGGTGCGCGGGCGGCGGAGTTGGTGGCCGAGATCAATGCCCTGCGCGAGCAGCGCCAAGCGGTGATTCTGGCCCACAACTATGAGTATGGCGAGATCCAGGATCTCGCCGACTATGTGGGCGATTCGTTGGGCATGGCTCAGTATGCGGCCCAGAGCGCCGCGCCCGTCTTGGTGGTCTGTGGCGTCCATTTTATGGCCGAGACGTCGGCGATTCTTTCGCCTGAAAAGACGGTACTCATTCCCGATCCCGAGGCGGGCTGTTCGCTGGCCGCCTCGATTGATGCTGCCCAGTTGCGCGCTTGGAAGGCCGAACATCCTGGCGCCGTCGTCGTTAGCTATGTGAATACCACCGCCGAGGTCAAGGCCGAAAGCGACTATTGCTGCACTTCCGGTAATGCCGAGCGGGTGATTCGTGCCATTCCTGCCGATAAGCAGATTCTCTTCCTGCCCGACATGTTCCTTGGCAGCTACCTGCGCCAGCAGACGGGGCGCGAGATGGAGATCTGGGCCGGCGAGTGTCACGTCCATGCCGCGATTCGCCCCAGCATGGTGGAACGGCAGCGCACGGCCCATCCCGACGCGGAATTCTTGATCCATCCCGAGTGCGGCTGTGTCAGTAGCACCATGCACTACTTGGCGACGGGCAAAATCAGCGCCACTGGCACCCACATTCTCTCGACCGAGGGCATGATCCGGCACGCCGCCGCGAGCAACGCCAAGCAGTTCGTGATCGCCACCGAGATTGGTGTCCTCCACCGCATGCGCAAAGCCAACCCGGAAAAGGACTTTTTGCCCATTGCTGAAGGCATTAGCTGTAGGTATATGAAGATGATTACGCTGGAGAAGGTGCGCAACAGCCTGCGCGACATGACCCATGTCGTTACTGTTGATCCCGCCCTGGCAGCCCGCGCCCGTGGGGCGATTGAACGGATGATTGCGCTCTGAGTTGCCTTGGGACTACTATCGGCCATCGGCCATCGGCCATCGGCTGTCGGCTATCGGCTATCGGCTATACCCCCACTAGAAAGTCGCCCCCAATGCTTCCCCTGAAAATTCCGCGTTACGCGCTTGCGCCCTACCCCCAGCCAGTGACTACGCGCTCGAGTACCATTTTGGTGCTTGGGACGGGTGCAGCGGGGTTGAGTGCAGCTTTGGCCGCCGCTGATGATGCCGATGTGTTGCTTTTGGCGCGGGGTGCCCTGCCCGAAAGCAACTCGGCGCTGGCGCAGGGTGGCATCGCCGCCGCCCTCGCTGCCGACGATTCGCCCATGGCCCATATTGCCGATACGCTCGTCGCAGGCGCCGGGCTCTGCGACGAAGAAGCGGTCGCGGCCTTGGCCTACAGCGCCCCGGCCTTGATGCGTTTGTTGGCCGCCCGTGGCGTCCCCTTCGCTCGCAACGCCAACGCCGAATTTGCGCTTGGCTTGGAGGGAGGCCACGCGGCGCGGCGCATCGTGCATGTTGGCGACGCCACCGGGCTTGCGGTCACCAGTGCGCTGCTTGCGGCAGCAGAGGCCCACCCGCGCATCACGATGCTTGCCAATTGGCAAGCCGCCGATCTCCTGGAGGCCGATGGACGCATTGCCGGCCTGCTGGCCCGCGACCCCGACGGTCAGTGGCACCACCTGCTGGCCGCTGCAACGATCATTGCCAGTGGTGGCGCGGGGGCGCTCTATGGCCTCACCAGCAACCAACCCACCGCCCTCGGCGAAGGGATCGCTATGGCCTACCGCGCCGGGGCCGAAGTGTCCGATATGGAATTTGTCCAGTTTCACCCGACCGTCTACCGTCTGCAGAATGGCGACGGCTTCCTGATCAGTGAAGCGGTGCGTGGCGAAGGGGGCATCTTGCGCACGCCCACCGGCGAACGCTTCATGCCCGCCTACGACCCGCGTGGCGAATTGGCCCCGCGCGACATTGTCACCCGGGGCATCTACGCGGCGATGCGCCAAGCCAGCAGCGACTATGTGCTGCTCGATCTGACCCATTTGGATCGTGACACGCTGGCGTCGCACTTTCCCACCATTTGCGCCCGCCTGCGCAGCGAAGGGCTCGATCCGGCGATCACGCCATTTCCGGTAGCGCCTGCCGCCCACTACCTGATGGGCGGTATTCGCACCGACCTCGACGGGGCGACCAACCTACCCGGCCTCTTTGCCGCCGGCGAAGCGGCCTGCACCGGCGTTCACGGTGCCAACCGCCTCGCCTCCAACTCGCTGCTGGAATGTCTCGTCTTTGGCGAACGCGCCGGCCTAGCGGCGTTGCAGAGCATCCAGTGGGCCACAACCAATGGAGCGGCCAGCACGAATGCACGCCCTCCCGCCTCGCGCCTCCTGCCTCACGCTTTTCGCTTCCCGCCTCACGCCTTCCCGGCATGGCGCGAAGAGCTTGCTGCACTGATGGTATGCTCGGCAGGCCCGCTACGTGATGGCGCAAGCATGCAAGCGGGTGTGCAAGCGTTGGCCACCTGGCCCTTGCAAGCCCACCCCGACGACAGCGACGGGCTAACTGCCGTCAACGCCGCCCTCACCGCCCGCCTGATCCTCGCCGCAGCCCTCCAGCGCACCGAGAGTCGCGGCGGCCACTTCCGCAACGACTTCCCGCAGACCCAGGCCCGCTGGCAGCACCACCTCGTCTGGTGCAATGGACACCAACCATCCCGCGTAGCCACCCTGGCACCAGTGCCAACCCTCGCCCATGCAGCGGACTAGGCAGGTCTGTGGGTAGAAAATGCAGTAGCGCAAAACTCGCCCTGTGGGATTGCATCGCAGCCTGTCACCCTGAGTATGAAATGGCCCGCGGGCCAGTGGCCCGTGAGAAACAAAAATTCTGTCACCCTGAGCGCAGCGAAGGGTCTCTCGTCGTTACGCAAAGAGATGCTTCGCTGCGCTCAGCATGACAGCGCTTTGTGAGCAACAGGGTGACTTTTGTTCCATTGCCAAAAAATGTGTACGTCGCCACGTAAGAATCGTATTGCAACGCCAAAAATCCCAACACCTTCGCCCTAAAAAATCTTGAAGGGGAGGGGTTCGCCCTCCCCGAACCCCTCCCACCACAAACCCATGCACACCCTCCCTTCCCATACCATCCACGCCGTTGTCGCAACCGCCCTAGCCGAAGACATCGGCACGGGCGACCTGAGTACGTTAGGCGTTATTCCCGCAAGCGCCCAAGCCCAAGCGCAGTTTGTCTTCCGCGAGGCGGGAGTGGTCTGTGGACTACCGCTGGTGCAAGCCGTCTTTGCCGCCGTGGATGGTGCGTTGGTCGTGCAGCCACTCGTGGCCGAAGGCACCCCGGCAGCCGCTGGGCAAGCCGTGGCGACGGTGGCTGGCCCGGCGCAAGGTCTGCTCATGGGCGAGCGTGTGGCGCTCAATCTCTTCCAACGGCTCAGCGGCATCGCCACGCTTGCGGCGCAGTATGTCGCTGCGGTGGCCGACACGGGCGTCCACATTCTCGACACGCGCAAAACCACCCCCGGCCTACGGGCGCTCGAAAAGTACGCCGTGCGCGTGGGTGGGGCCAGCAACCACCGTTTCGGCCTCTACGACGGCGTGATGCTCAAAGACAACCACTTGGCCATTCTCGCTGCGCAAGGCATCGGCCTTAGCAACGCCATCCAGCGCGCCCGCGCCGCTGTTGGCCCGATGGTACGCATCGAAGTTGAAGTCGAGAACGTCGCCGCAGCGGCGGAAGCGGCTGCCGCCGGCGCCGACGTGATCCTGCTCGACAACATGCACCCCGATCAACTCCGCGCCGCCGTCGCCGCCATTGCTGGCCGCGCCCGCAGCGAAGCCAGCGGCGGCATCACCCTTGCCACCATCCGCGCCGTCGCCGCAAGCGGCGTAGACTACATCAGCGTTGGCGCACTCACCCACAGCGCACGGGCGCTCGATATTGGCCTCGACACGGAATAGCCCAAAAGTCGCTACACCTGTTCTCCTGTTCTCCTGTTCCTCAGTTCTGCTGTTCAAGCCACTGCGCCAGTGCATCGCGGCTAGTGAAATCGAGCAGCGCATCGGCCAGATCAAGCATCTGCGTCGCCGTGAGGGCTTGTACCTGCGCGGTGAGTTCAGCAGGCAGCGGCCCGTAGCGGCGGGTGAGTTGACGCAGCAACAACGTCAGCCGCTCCTCGACGCGGCCCTCGACGCGGCCCTCAACGCGGCCCTCCTCCTTCCACTCCTGGATAATGGGCGATTCGGCCATGCCATAACGATCATAGCGCACGATCTGTTTAGCCATCGCGGCAACCTCCTTATCGGTGCATAGGGTGAGGAATTCGAGCAACAGCAGTTCTTGTAGTTCGCCACGTGTCCCCGTGACGATCTGGCGTACCGCTTGGCGCAACGCGGGTTCGGGGTCGCGGAGCCGCGTTTGACCAATCAGCGCCGCCAGGGCGGGGCGGTTCAATGCCAGAAGCGCCTCGCCATCCAGTTCCCAAAGGTGGATCACGTGGTACTGCCATGTGAGACATGTCTGCCCGGCGACATTCGTGCGTTGATGGGTGCCCGTATCGCCCTCCCCGGCCTCACCTACATACCATACCACACTGGTGACCGGCATGTTCGGGTAGGTCGCGGCGAGGCGGA
>RSAS01000644.1:0-2040 GCA_003934145.1 Candidatus Viridilinea halotolerans
AGGCGTGAGGCGTGAGGCGTGAGGCGTGAGGCGTGAGGCGTGAGGCGTGAGGCGTATGAGTTTCATCAGCGCTGGGCTTGTCTTCGTTAGGTGGTGTTGTTTTTCGGAGGGCGGCGAGTAGCATGAGCAGCCCCGTCGCGGGCAACAGGTAGCTGAGTAGCCAGGGGTTGGCCATGATGAGCATGAGGCTCACCCAGAGCAGAATGATGACCGGCGCTTGGCGGCGCTGGCGTAGCGTCCACCAGCCGCTGAGCAGCGCCAGGGCGACGAGCAGGTGGTTCGGCCCAACCCAGAGCAGGCCGCTGTTGAGGGCGTTGTAGCTCCCCCCGCCAGCAAGGCTGCTCTCGGCGGCGATGACGGGGGCGAGGGTGCGTTGGTAGAGGAGCCAGAGCCACGGTAGGGTCAGGAGAATCGCGGCGATTCCGCTGGCAAGGGCGCATAGCAAACCGAACCATGCTTGATAGCAAAAATCTCGATGCCTTCGCCCCCTCTCCCACAACGTGGGAGAGGGGGGAGGGGGGTGAGGGCCGTCTATGGCATCCCCAGAGCCTATCTGTGGCTTTAGGAGCAGATGGTTGGTTCGTTCATGAGATGGGGTGGGGAGAGGGGGAAGAGCCCTGCTTGAAGCGTAGTGGGGCATAGCACCCCCAAGAATCCTCATTAGGCTGAGTGTCGCGAGTAGGGCGAGGGCGAAGAGCAGGATGCGGAAATGCACCAGGCTCAGCCCTGCCAGGATGAGGCTGCTGAGCAGCCAGGGGAGCGGGAAGCGGGGAGCGGGGAGCGGGGAGCGGGAAGCGGGGGGCGAAGATAGGCTCTTGGGAAGCCCCAGGTGGCCCTCACCCCCTCCCCCCTCTCCCACGTTGTGGGAGAGGGGGGAAGACGATGCAATTCCTTGCGTTCCTCTGCGCTCTGTTGCGGCAATGCTCCCCCCCAGCCCCCACGCCCACGCTACCGCGAGTCCCGGTAGCATCAGCAGGCCGGTGAGTTGGGTGTAGCGCCCCCACGAGAGGTAGTAGGCGGGCATGAGCGAGATGCAGCCGACGATCAGCGCAGCGACGGGGGCGGCAAGCGGGCGACGCCAGAGGCTTTGGGCGAGGCCAGCGACGGTGAGGGCTTGCAGGGCGTTGAGCAACTGGCCACTTAGCAGCATCGTATTCAGCAGGTCAAGGCCGCTGAGCCGCAAGAGGTTGGCGATGAAGACGTGGTAGCCCCAGTGGTAGGGGAGATTCTCGACGGGTAGGTAGGGCGCAAGGGAGATGGGCGCGCTGCCGATCTCGGCGGCGATGCGGATGAGTAGCGCGTGGTGTACCGAGTCGACCCACGGGGGGAATGTGAGGCTGCTGCTGTCGTGGCGCCGCGCTGCGATCGTAACGGTGACTATCGCTAGGGTGAGTAGGTTGCTCCATTGGTCGCTGTGATGGCACAGAGGCGGGTCTTTTGACGCAAAGGCGCAGAGACGTAGAGGCAATGCGGACTGCACGCCGAGATCGCGCCACGCCGCGCCGAGCCCTGCCGCGCTGATGAGGCCCACGCCAAGCCAGAGGGCGCTTGTACCAAGGTTGAGTCCGGCGGCCCAGAGCCACTGGTAGAGGAGCGCGTTGAGGCTGAGGCTGAGCGCGATCCAGATGGCGCTGCGGGCGAGTAGCGGCGGACGCGGGCTTGGTAGTATCCGCTCCACCAGATAGCCCGGTACGCAGAGCAGCAGGAAAAAGAGAACGACAAAGCGCACGCTGCTGTCGGCAAGCGCACCAAGGGCGGCGACGATGCTGGTGGCTAAGATGATGCGTTGGGTAGTGGTGGGCACGGAGTTTACTTCGCGTTGGTATGGGTTCGCGGAGGGGCTAGGGGCGTAACCGGATTACACCCCTAGCCCGATGAAAAAAATTGTGCGTAGATTCCTCGCAAAACCCCTTGACAGTACAAGTGTGCTTTGGTTATAATGGAACGTGACAGATGTTCTAGCGCCCTGGCAACCATAGTTTTTCAGTTAATGTTTTTGGAGCCTCCAGGATGGTGGGTGGGGTTTTAGGGGAGGGCGAA
>RSAS01000644.1:2050-5824 GCA_003934145.1 Candidatus Viridilinea halotolerans
TAGCCCCTCCCTTTCCAGTTTCTTTTTCTGAAGGACTATACAACAGTCTTAGGGTGCAGACGCATTGATTGCAATGTTGCCGTTGACCCCTTTTGGGGTTACGGCCTGATGAAAGGACAAGCCCCATGGCTTCGCGTTCTGCTGACGGTCTTTCTGTCCGTCAAGAAAAGATTTTTGATTACATCTGTGCTTTCTGGCGCAAGCACGGCTTTTCACCAGCCATCCGCGACATCCAGAATGATCTTGAGATTAGTTCAACCTCTGTAGTAGCCTATAACCTCAAGATTCTTGAGGAGCGGGGTAAGATTGAGCGTAACGACAAGATCTCGCGCGGCATCACCGTGCCGGGCCTCATGGTCGAGACGGCCTCGATCACTGCGGCGAGCTTTACGGTGCCGCTGTTGGGCGTCATCACCGCCGGTTCGCCCCTGCCCGACCCTGAGGATGTCAACGTCTCCGAAGCGGATCGCATCGAGGTGCCGACGGAGTTAGCTGCTGCCGAGAAGCTCAACTCGGTCTTTGCGCTGCGTGTGCGCGGCCATTCCATGATTGACGCGCTCATTGACGATGGCGACATTGTCTTGCTGCGCTACCAACTCACCGCCGACAACGGCCAAATGGTGGCAGCCCGCCTTTTGGATGAGAACGCCGTGACGCTGAAGAAGTTCTACCTAGAGAACGATCGCGTGCGCCTCCAGCCCGCCAACGTCACCATGGAGCCAATCTACTCCAGCCCCACCAATGTCAAGATTGAAGGCCGTGTGGTTGGTGTCATTCGTAGTTTGGTGTAGTTTAATGCCTACGCTGGGGGTTTGGGGCGGCGAAGCGCCGCCCCAAGTGTGCATGAACGTAAGGGGCCTGCGGCCCCTAAAACCCCACCAGAAGGGGGGATTCTTCGGGGGCCATGCCCCTTCGGCTAAGCTCAGGGCAAGCCCGAACCTCCGCCGGCAGGCCCGCCAGAGGCTTAGGTTCATGCATATAGAGCGGCGCAGCCGCCCCAAGGGTTCTTTTTTGTTGGGTATTGGCGGCTTCGCCGCCAATACCCAACAAAAACTGGTTACGCCCAACCCAAACGCCTACGTCGGCGGAAGAATCAGCCACCAGGCTCGACTGAACCAAGCGCCAAGCAACAGACACGCCACGAGCACCCCAAAGCCAGCGTCGCCCCAGCGCAAGCGCCAACGCTGGCGGGGTTGCACTAGGTGGGCGCTCAGCCAGCAGAGCAGCGTCGTCAGCAGCGCGTAGCCCAACAGCGTCGCACGGTAGATAGGGATAATGATCACCCCTTCAGGGCCATAGTGGATCACTCCGGTGCCCAACAGCCCTAGCAAGGGCAAGCCCCCCGCCGGATCGCCCAAGTTTACCATGGGCATATCGCTCATGAGCATATGGCTCCCGCCGAGCGTTGTCACTGCAAGCAGGGCGCTGAAGGGGTTCAAGTAGAGCAACTGAGGCGGCACGGGTTGGCCCGGCGGATCGCTAAATTGCCCCCAGACGGAACTGGCCAACAAGGGAACCAGCACCAAGAGCAGGACGAGCAACAAGGCCAGCATCATGGCGCGGGCAGTGCTGTGCAAGAGCGCCGAACAGCAGAGGCCAATCGCTCCGAAACAGACCGTTGTGGCAACGAGCAGGCTGAGGGCCTTCAGCATTGCCTTGGGTTCGACACCGCCAAAGACCAGCACGACGCTAAAGACGGGAATGGCAGCAAAGATCAGCACAAAGAGGTAGCTGAGCGTGGCGACCAACTTGCCCCAGAGAATCTGCGCGGGACGCAACGGCGTGGCCAAGAGCATATCGTAGGTCAAACGTTCCCGTTCGCCACTAATTGCCCCACTCGTCAACGCCGGGGCCAAACAGACCACCAACAACAGTTCCACAAAGGTCAAACCGCGAAAGAGCGCCTGGCCAACTTGGGCACTCAGCACCGTCATGCCAAAGCGCGCCTGTTGCTGCATCAACTGGAAGATGCCTAGCCCGGTCAGCGCCAGAAACAACAAAAAGAGGGTCAAGATCAGGTAGGGCCGCACCCCGCGCATGCGGGTGTGCAGTTCACGCACAATAATCGGATTGATCGCCGGGCGTAGGTGCATGGTTTGCCTTTGCTATTACTATTGTTGTAGTGGGGCTGGCGTTCTGTGGGCATGCAAGGGGCCTGCGGCCCCTTACACCCCGCTGGAAAGGGAAATTTTTCGGGGGCCATGCCCCCGAACCCCCGCCGGCAGGCATGCCAGAGGCTTAAGTTAATGTGCATGGGGCCGTGGCCCCGTGTCCGTCTAAGTTCATGGACGGACAGAACATTTGCTCCACAAGCCGCAGATAGGTGATTGGGGTGCCCCGGATGCCCTCACCCCCTGTCCCCCTCTCCCGCTTGCGGGAGAGGGGGGACGATATCACGCGGCAGAGTGCCGGCTTTAGCCGGCTAAAGCCGGCACTCCACCGCGTAGCGACCGACTTTTCAGACAGCCTCTAAGGGGGGGCGGGCCACAGGCTGCGACAAGCTGGCTGCGACAAGCTCAGCCAACGGGCCGCTGGCTTGGTTGGCTGAGCTTGCCGCAGCCAACGGGCGGCCCCGTACATCCATCACGCACGGGCTTGCAACCAATTGCGGCACAGTTCGCTGAAATCGGTCGGGCACTCATCCTGCACCAGCAACCCGGCGTGGTCAATCACCTCAAGCTGGGCGCGCGGATTGGCGGCGAGGAAGGCATCGGCACTGCGCAGCGGCGTGGTGCGGGCATAACGCCCCCAAATGATTAGCACCGGCTGGGTCAGCCGTGGGAAGGTGCTGCGAATGTCGCAATTGAGTTGGCGCGTCAGGAAGCAGATGGGCGCATGGTATGCCCCCGGATGCCGACAGACCGCGTAGAAGGCCTCTTCGGTGAGCGAAGTAAGGCACGATGGGTTGTGATAACCTTCAGAGCGCAAGAAGTACCTGATACTGCCCATCGTCGTCAGGCGCTCAAAGAGCGCCTCGCCCGCAGCGCCACGCAGGGCGTTATAGGCGCTATTAGCGATCAGCCCAGGGGGGGCGGTCAATTTGCCCATGCCGACTGGGCAGGACAAAATGAGTTCACGCACCAACGCGGGCCGTCGCGCCGCTGCCATCACCGCATAGGCGGCCCCGAGCGAACTCGCAATCACTGCCGTCGGCTCGCCGATTGTCTCCAAGGCCAACTCAATCTGACTAATATAGTCTTCAGCCCAATAGCGCCGCGCCGGGCGGTCACTATTGCCATAGCCAAGCAGATCGATCGCGTGGATGGCAAAACCCTCTCCAAGATGCTCGAACGGGCCACGCATTTCGAAGGCTGAGGCTGCGGCGTTGATGCTGTGGATGAGCAGGACGGGGCGGCCCGTGCCAGCCTGGTAGTGGGCAAGACGGTGGCCGCGCCAAGTGAGAAAGTTGGGCGTGACTGGAAGCAGAGGCAAGAGGTTCACGGTAGGAACACCTTCTATATAGAATCGTGACTCCCTACTATAATACCAAATCTCAATCGGGTGTGACCAGCGTCTGTGGGGCTGCGCCCATGCGCATTACGTTCAGGGGCCTGCGGCCCCTTCAATCCCGCCGGAGGGGAGGGGATTTTTCGGGGGCCATGCCCCCGCCCCCCCCGCCGGGAGACCCGACGGCCCCTTCAACCCCGCCGGAGGGGAGGGGATTTTTCGGGGGCCATGCCCCCGCCCCCCCCGCCGGGAGACCCGACGGCCCCTTCAACCCCGCCGGAGGGGAGGGGATTTTTCGGGGGCCATGCCCCCGCCCCCCCCGCCGGG
>RSAS01000562.1 GCA_003934145.1 Candidatus Viridilinea halotolerans
GCCATCAGCAAAGACCTGTGAGGTCTATGCTCGCCCTTATTTGAAACGTATTGGGCCATGCCCCCGATCCCCCATAGGCAAGACCCGTCAGATGCTTATGTTCATGCGCATGGGGCGACTACACCACCTCACCGCAATTCATACGTCACTTGCACCTGGGCGTTAAAGGTCTGCTCGCCAGGCTGCACCGGCACGGTTGCTCCTGTGCCAAGCACTTCGTCGCGGGCCATCATGGCGGGCATGGGCATCACCGGGTCGGTGCCGATGTTCTCGGTAATCACGAGGACGCTGCCGAGGCTGGCGCCGCTGCCTTGGGCGAGGCGCTCCGCACGGGCGCGTGCGTTGGTAATGGCGGCGTCACGCGCTTGGGCCAGGGCACCTTCGCGGTCGCTCAGTCCGAAGTTGATGCCGTAGATGCGATTCGCGCCTGCGGCAACTACTTGATCCAACAGCGCACCAGTCTGCTCCAGGTTACGAACGGTCACCACGACGTTGTTGCTCACGGTGTAGCCCGTCACCGTACGTCCGTTTTCGCTGTAGTTGGCGTAAATGTTGAAGCCGCTGGTCTGGATGTCACGCTCTTCGACGCCAACTTGCTTCATCTGCTCGATGATCGTTGCCGCCTGCGCGGTGTTTTGATCGAGCGCTTCGCGCGTGGTAGTTGCGCGCGTCTCCACGCCAATCTGGATCGTCGCCTGATCCGGGGCCAACTTTACTTCACCCTGGCCCACCACTGTCACCTGGCGCATGGCGGTCACGCCACCGGGTTGCGCCTGCACTGCGCCGGGGCCGTTAAAGCTGACAGCAGCAAAAGCGCCTGCGGCGAGTGCCAGCACCAGCAGGGCACCCCCGAGCATGCCGAGAAGAGTTGCGTTGCGAGTCTCCATGGTTGTGTTACTCCTCAATAGTTTTTTCTTCCGTTTTGGCGGCTACGCCGCCAAAACGGAAGAAGAGAGCTTTTTCGGGGGAGGCGGGGCCTCCCCCGATCCCCCGCCGGCGGGGGGATTCTTCGGGGGCCATGCCCCCGATCCCCCGCCGACGGGGGGATTCTTCGGGGGCCATGCCCCCGAACTCCCGCCGACGGGGGAATTCTTCGGGGGCCATGCCCCCGAACTCCCGCCGGAGGGGGGATTCTTCGGGGGCCATGCCCCCGAGCCCCCGCCGGTTTAAGGGCGGACAGAAAACGTGTGCGCCCCCTTCTG
>RSAS01000571.1 GCA_003934145.1 Candidatus Viridilinea halotolerans
CGTTGCAAGATACGCGCAAGTTTATTTTTGATCTGCGTCCGATGACGCTTGATGATCTTGGCTTGGTGCCCACCCTGCGCCGCTATGCGAGTCAGTTTGCCGAAAAGGGTTCGCTTGAGGTCAATCTGATGATCCAAAATTTGGAGCATCGTCTGCCAGGTCACTATGAGGTCACGATCTTTCGCTTCATCCAAGAGGCGCTCAACAATGTGGTAAAGCATTCGGGGGCCAACCAAGCGCGTGTGATGCTCGATGTCGCGGACAGTACGTTGCAAATTTTGGTTGAGGATGACGGCAGTGGCTTCCATGTCGCCGATACGCTTGAGAATGCCAGTGCGCGCCGCAACATGGGGGTTGCCAGTATGCGCCAGCAGATTGAGGTGTTGCTGCGCGGCGAGTTTGGCATCGAGAGCGCCATGGGGCGTGGCACACGTGTCGCGGCGACTATTCCGCTACCATGATTCCTCTGGTTGACCTCAAGAGCCAATACCTGAGCCTCAAGGCCGAAATTGACCAAGCGGTGCTGGCGGTGTTGGCAAGCAGTCAGTTTGTCTTGGGCCAGGAGGTCGCCACCTTCGAGGATCAGTTTGCGGCCTATACGCAGACGCGCTACGCGGTGGCGGTGAATAGTGGCACGAGTGCGCTCCATTTGGCGCTGCTCGCCGCCGACATCGGGCCGGGGGATGAGGTGATTACGACGCCGCACACCTTCATTGCGACGGTGGCGGCGATTGCCTACAGTGGGGCCACGCCGGTCTTGGTGGATATTGAGCCGCGCAGTTTTACGCTCGACCCGACGCAACTTGCCGCCCACCTTACGCCGCGCACCAAGGCGCTTCTGCCGGTGCATCTCTATGGCCAGGCGGCTGACATGACGGCGATCATGGCCTTTGCCCAGCAGCACGGCCTCGTGGTAATCGAAGATGCCGCCCAAGCCCACGGCGCAACCTACCACGGGCAACGGGTGGGCAGCATTGGCTTGCTCGGTTGCTTCAGTTTTTACCCGGGTAAAAATTTGGGTGCCTACGGCGAAGGGGGGGCGATCACCACCAACGACCCTGAGTTGGCACGGAAATTGCGCATGCTGCGCGATTGGGGCGCGGAACAGCGCTACCACCACACGCTCAAGGGCTTTAACTATCGTATGGATGCCATCCAAGGCGCGGTGCTGCGCGTGAAGTTGGCCTACCTAGCGCAATGGACTAGGGCGCGCCAAGCGGTGGCGGCTCGTTATGCAGCGGCCCTGCCCGCGTTGGGCTTGAGGACGCCCGAAGTGCTCGCCGGACGCAGCCACGTCTACCATGTCTACGCCATTCGTGTGGCGCAACGCGACCAACTCCAGGCCTTTTTGCATACCCAGGGCGTCGCCACCGGCATCCACTACCCCATTCCTGTCCATTTACAAGAGGCCTTTGCCGAACTCGGCCACCAACCCGGCGCCTTCCCGCAGAGCGAAGCGGCTGCCCGTGAGGTGCTCTCGCTGCCGATCTACCCTGAACTGCGCCCAGAGCAACAGGATCAAGTGATCGCCGCGCTCGCGGCGTGGGCGCGACAGTCGTCTGAAGCATAGGCATTGCAGATCAGACGGGTTTTGTGACGCAAGGGAAGCGGAAACTTTTAAGCATCCCAGCAGTCTGTCATGCTGAGCGCAGCGAAGCATCTCTTTTCGACTGACGAGAGACCCTTCGCTGCGCTCAGGGTGACAAAGCAACGGGGCAATCAACAACATCCGCTTCCCTAAGGCAAGGTTCGGAGGAGCTTTACCGTTTGCGCCACCTAGGTAGTGCCGACTTTAGTCGGCTGAGGTCTTGGGATGCGACGGGAAGCCGACTAAAGTCGGCACTACGATGGTAAAGCGAGAAGTCCCTTTCTGAAACCATGTCTAAGGAAATCACTATGTCTTCAACGGGCCCAAAGCGCGTCCTGATCACCGGCGGTGCCGGACTGATTGGCTCGCATATTGCAGATCGCTTGATGGCGGATCGAGCGCAGGGGCGCTATGGCGAGTTGATTATTCTGGATAATTTTGTGCGGGGACGCCGCGAAAATCTGGCGACGGCGTTGGCCCAAGGCCCGCTGACCATTGTCGAAGGCGATATTACCGATGCGGCCCTTGTGCATGAGGTGATGCAGGGCGTGGATCTGGTCTTTCACTTGGCGGCAATTCGCATTACGCAGTGCGCCGAAGAGCCGCGTTTGGCCCATGATGTCTTGGGCACGGGGACGTTCAATGTGCTGGAGGCCGCCGTCAAGGCTGGAGTGCAGAAGGTGGTCGCCTCCTCGTCGGCCTCGGTGTATGGGATGGCCGAGCAGTTTCCGACGCCAGAAACACACCATCCCTACCACAATCGCACGCTCTACGGCGGACTCAAACTCTACAACGAGGCGTTGTTGCGCAGTTTTCATGAAATGTATGGCCTGAACTATGTCGCCCTGCGCTACTTTAACGTCTACGGGCCGCGCATGGACATCCACGGTGCCTACACCGAGGTGCTGATCCGCTGGATGGAGCGGCTCAGTATGGGCCAAGCCCCGTTGATCTTTGGCGATGGCAGCCAGACGATGGATTTTGTCTATGTAACCGATATTGCGTGCGCCAACCTGCTCGCCGCCGAGTCGGTGGTGAGCGATGCGGTCTTTAATGTGGCCAGCGGGGTCGAGACGAGTCTGAACGATCTGGCCTATGCGCTCATGGAGGTAATGGACGTGGCGCTGCCGCTTACCTACGGCCCTGAGCGCAAAGTCAACCCGGTGCCACGACGTCTCGCCGCCACCAACACCGCCCGTGCGCAGTTGGGCTTTCAGACCGAAGTGGATCTGCATCAGGGCCTGCGTGCGTTGGTGGCGTGGTGGCAGGATGAGTGTGAGCGCGGGTAAGGTGCTACGGGTAGGTGATGGGGATGCCCTAGGAGGCCCTCACCCCCTGCCCCCCTTCGGCAAGCGGGAGAGGGGGCGAAGATGTTGAGATTCTTGGCGTTGCAATGCGGTTCCAGGGGGGGGATGTAAGGGTGCGCGAGGGAACTTGGTTCCCTCGCATCCTCCCACTTTCCGGCGGGGTGTGGGGCGCAGCCCTACAGGTTTTGGTCACACCCCAATCATTCAATCGTTCTATGGTGGAGGTAGTGAAGCATGGTGATCCCCCTTACCAAACCATGGGTGGGCGCGGAAGAGGCCCAGGCGGCGCAGCGGCCCATTTTGGCGGGGTGGCTGACCCAGGGGCCGGAGGTGGCGGCCTTTGAGGCGGAGTTTGCCGCCTTTACCGGCGCGGCCCATGCGGTTGCGGTGGCCAATTGTACGGCGGCGCTCCATCTGGCGCTGTTGTGTGTGGGGGTGGGCGTGGGCGATGAGGTGGTGACGGTGAGCCACTCCTATATTGCGACGGCAAATGCGATTCGTTATTGTAATGCTAACCCAATTTTTATTGACATTGATCCTGCAACTTGTAATATGGAGGTGAACGCGCTTGCTGCGGCACTAACGCCACGCACCAAGGCGATCTTGTTGGTACACCAGATGGGCATGCCCGCCGATCTGGCACACGTTATGGCTTTGGCCCAGCAACACCACGTAGCAGTGATCGAGGATGCCGCGTGCGCAAGTGGCAGTGAGATCTGTTGGCAGGGCGCGTGGCAGAAGATCGGGCGACCCCATGGCGCATTGGCATGCTTCTCGTTCCATCCACGCAAGGTGATGACGACGGGTGATGGTGGTATGCTGACAACCGATAACCCTGATTGGGCCGTTCAGTTGCGTCAACTGCGCCAGCATGGCATGAGTGTCAATGATCGTGCGCGCCACAGTGCGACGCAGGTGGTCTTTGAGGAGCACAATCTGCTGGGCTATAACTATCGCATGACCGACGTGCAGGCGGCGATTGGCCGCGAGCAGTTGAAGCGCTTGCCCGCGCTGGTCGCGGCGCGGCGGCGCCTGGTTGAGCGCTACCGCCAACTTTTGGCCGTCCTTCCCGCTGTTGGCTTGCCCCACGAGCCTGCTTGGGCGCGGAGCAATTGGCAAAGCTTTTGGGTGCGGCTACCCGCCGCTTGCGATCAGCGGCGCGTGATGCAAGCCATGCTCGACCAGGGGGTAGCAACACGGCGTGGTATCATGAATGCCCACCGCGAACGGCCCTACCAGCGTGCTGCGGGCTACCACTTGCCCTATTCCGAAGCGGCCCAGGATCACAACCTCATATTGCCCCTCTACCCCCAGATGAGTGACACGGAACAGGAGTATGTGGTGGCGGCGTTGCAACGCAGCCTGCGGCACGAGAGCTAGGATTACTGAGGGCATTAATGCGTATGCGCAGCCGCCCGCACCCCGCTCCCAAACTATGACAGCATGTGATTTTGCCCCAGCACAATCAGTTGCCCCGCCGCAACGCCGTCGGCTGTTGCTCTTCTCCAACAGTGTGGCACTGGGGGGCATGGAGGCGCATATGCTGCTCTTGGCGCGCCACCTCGATCGTGAGCAGTTTGCGCTCTATGCCATCTGCCCGGCTTGGCCACCAACGTGCCTCTTTAATCAGCGTTTGGCTGCGGCGGTTGACCAGTTTGCGACGGTTACGCCCGACCGGCGCTATGGTGTGGCCAAGCAGATGGTAGAGACATGGCGCTTCTTTAGGTTGCTGCGCCGTTGGCGGATTGAGGTGCTGCACATGCACTCGACCACCTACCAAGGCCAGTGGGCCGCCTTGCTGATCGCACGGCTGAGTGGCGTGAAGCGGATCTATGTCACCGAGCACCTTGCGCCGGATCAGCGGCTGCCGCGCTGCGAACGGCTGGTGCGCAGCCTCTTTAGCCGCTTGGTCACGGGGATTGTATGTGTTTCGGAGAAGAACCGGCGTGCGCGGGAGGTCCATATCTATACGCCGCCGCAGCGTACGCTGGTGGTGGCGAATGGCGTTGATCCCAACGATTTTACGCCGATTCCAGTCGTGCAGCAGCAGGCGTTGCGCGATCAATATGACCTGCCCGCTACGGCCCAGATTGTAGGTTCGGTGGTGCGTTTGGCCCCAGAAAAGGGCTTGGACGATTTACTGTCCGCATTCAAAATCATCCGTACCAGTTGCCCGCAAGCCTACCTGCTTTTGGTGGGCGAGGGGGTGTTGCGGGAGACATTGGCGCAGCAGGCGGCGCAACTGGGTATCGCGGAGTATGTGCGCTTTACCGGATTTCAACGCGATCCGCGCCCTTTCCTCAGCCTGATGGATGTCTTTGTACTGCCGGTGCCGGTCGGTTCGATGTCGATTGGCTTGCTCGAAGCGATGGCGATGGAGCGCGCCGTCGTGATCACCTTTGGCGGCCCCGGCGAGGCGGTAGAACACGGCGTAAGTGGTTTTTGTGCCGAGCCGCGCAATCCTGCGGCATTGGCGCAAGCCATTGAAACCATTTTACACGATTCGGTGTTACGACAGCGCTTGGGGGCGGCGGCGCAGCGGCGTGTTGCCGAAGCGTTTTCGGCCCAGCGCGTCGCTCGCGTGTTGGGGGCATTGTATCAGCGGTAGGCGTATCGGGGCGAACTTCGTTCGCCCCGATACGCTGTGTAGGGGGCCAAGCCCCCAAACCCCCGCCCAACGGGGGGATTCTTTGGGGGCCATGCCCCCAAACCCCCGCCCAACGGGGGGATTCTTTGGGGGCCAAGCCCCCAAACCCCCGCCCAACGGGGGGATTCTTTGGGGGCCAAGCCCCCAAACCCCCGCCCAACGGGGGGATTCTTTGGGGGCCAAGCCCCCAAACCCCCGCCCAACGGGGGGATTCTTTGGGGGCCAAGCCCCCAAACCCCCGCCCAACGGGGGGATTCTTTGGGGGCCAAGCCCCCAAACCC
>RSAS01000121.1 GCA_003934145.1 Candidatus Viridilinea halotolerans
CAGCGGCTTTTGCCCCATTTCTGCGAACCATCAAAAAAATAAGCGAACGGTGAGAGGAAACAACAGCAACCAATGATCCTCTTTGAAGACGAAGCATGGCCCTATTTTGCCACGATTGCCCAGGCGCGACCGTTGTTTGCCTTGCGCGTGGGCGCATTGACGTTGGCGGAGCGGGCGGCGGCGTTGGCGCAGCAGTATGGCACGAATGGCGCGATGGGGCTGGCGCGCGCCCACTTGATGGCCTGTTTTGGGCCGGAGGGGGGCTTGGCGGCTTGTCTGCATGTGGGCGCGCCGGTGGTGCTGATCAACGGGCGAGCGCTCGATCTGGGTTGGTTGCCTGCGCTGCTTGCCGAGCCGCTCAATACCGTCTACTTGGCGGGCGAATGTCTGCTGGGCGCCCGGCTCGCGCCGGGGTTGGCGAGCGCGGTACTCTTCTATTTGCAGCGGCAGGAGGCGTTTATCGCCCGCGATGAACTGTTGCGTTTTGCCCGCTTCCGCGACATTGGGCCAGCCGAGCCGCCGTTGCTGCTGCGCTACCCGTGGGATCTGGTCAGCGAGACGGGCGAGCAGATCGTGCGCGATCTGCCGCTGCTAGCGGCGCGGCTGCCGTTGCTGCGTGATGCGCCGCCTGAGGTGACGTTACGCGGCGAACATATCTATGTAGCGGCGGAGGCGCGCCTCGACGGGCCGCTGGTGCTTGACGCCCGCGACGGGCCGATCTTCATCGAAGCGGGGGCGCACATCGAGCCCTTCAGCCTCATTCAGGGGCCAGCCTATATTGGCGCAGGCAGCCTCATCTCCAGCGCGCGCATTCGCGGCGCAACCGCCATTGGGCCGGTCTGCCGCATCGGCGGCGAAGTGGAAGCGAGCATCGTCCAAGGTTTTAGCAACAAGCACCACGACGGCTTCCTGGGCCATTCTTGGCTGGGCGAATGGGTCAACATTGGTGCGATGACCACCAACAGCGATCTGAAAAACAACTACGGCCCGGTACGCGTCAACCTAGAGGGGGTCGGGCAATTTGACAGCGGCCTGATCAAACTGGGCGTCTTCCTCGCCGATCATGTCAAACTAGGGATCGGCCTGCACCTCAACGGCGGCACCATGATTGGCACCGGCAGCAACATTTTTGGCATTCACAACGTACCCAAAAACGTCCCGCCCTTCAGTTGGGGCGGCGATGTTTTTCGCGAATACCGTATCGAAAACATGATCAGCGTCACACGCACCGTCATGGGGCGACGCAAACGCAGCCTGAGCCCCGCCTACGAAGCGTTATTGCGGGATGCCTACGAATTGACACGGCCCGCACGGGAGCACACGATGCCTGCGGCGATCGTGCCGGTCAGCCAGGCGGTGGGGAAGGAGAGATGAGGGAGGAGGGAGGAAATAGGAGGGAGTATGATGGATCCAAGAATCTAGACACTCAGACGGCTAAGGTTCCGTACCATAGAATCATGAAAAAGTCTTACCCTACCGCGTTCAAGGCCCAGGTCGTCCTGGAGATGCTGAAGGAGACCAAGACGGTCAACCAGCGCGCGAGCGAGCATGGGGTTGCTCCGACGGTGCTGCGGGAATGGAAGCAAGCTGCCCTGTCTTTATCATTTGCAGCACAACGCATAACCAAAAGTAGCTTCGCCGCATTGTAGCAGGCAATAAGCTAAGCGCATGTATAATAGCTAACGATGGTAGAATGTTGCGAAAGCTCGCTGCTGGCGCGGCGGGAATTGCGGGGCAAGGCCCCATTACGCATTTAAGCCTCTGGTGGGCCAGCCGGTGGGGGTTCGGGGGCATGGCCCCCGAAAAATCTCCCTTTCCAGCGGGGTTTACGGGGCCGCAGGCCCCAACAAACCATAACGGAGTATCAAAGCATGAGTGACAGTGACAAGTGCCCAATGTCCGGGAACGCCTTAACCGTGAACACCGAACGTAACCGCTCCCGCTCCAATGGCGAGTGGTGGCCCAATCAGTTGAATCTGGGTATTCTGCATCAGCACGCGCCCGCTTCCAATCCGTTGGGGGCCGAGTTTGACTATGCGGCAGCGTTTCAGCAGCTCGATTTCGCCGCGCTGAAGCAGGATCTCTACGCCCTCATGACCGATTCGCAGGATTGGTGGCCAGCCGATTGGGGCCACTATGGCGGTCTCTTTATTCGTATGGCCTGGCATAGCGCTGGTACCTATCGCACCGCTGATGGCCGTGGCGGTGGCAGTACGGGCAACCAGCGTTTCGCGCCGGTCAATAGTTGGCCCGACAATGGCAATCTCGATAAGGCGCGCCGCTTGCTTTGGCCGATTAAGCAGAAGTATGGCAATAAGCTCTCGTGGGCCGATTTGATGATTTTGGCGGGCAATTGCGCCTTGGAATCCATGGGCTTTAAGACCTTCGGCTTTGGCGGTGGTCGCGTTGACATTTGGCAGCCTGAAGAGGATATCTATTGGGGCAGCGAGGATACTTGGCTGGGCGATAAGCGCTACAGTGGCGAGCGCGAACTGGAGAATCCCCTGGCGGCGGTGCAGATGGGGCTGATCTATGTCAACCCCGAAGGGCCAAACGGCCAGCCCGATCCGGTGGCTTCGGGGATCGATGTGCGCGAGACCTTCGCCCGCATGGCGATGAATGACGAAGAGACGGTGGCGCTCACGGCGGGCGGCCACACCTTCGGCAAGGCCCACGGTGCCGGCGATCCGACCCTCGTCGGCCCGGAGCCGGAAGCGGCCCCGCTGGAGGCACAGGGCCTCGGTTGGATCAATAAGTTTGGCACCGGCAAAGGTGCCGATACGACCACGAGTGGCATCGAAGGCGCTTGGAAGCCCTTTCCGACGCGCTGGGACAATGGCTACTTCACGATGCTTTTTGGCTACGAGTGGGAGGTGGTGAAGAGTCCGGCGGGTGCTTGGCAGTGGGTGGCTAAGGATGTGAAGGAGGAGCATCTGATCCCGGATGCCCACGATCCCAGCAAGAAGCATCCACCTATGATGACGACGGCGGACATGTCGTTGCGCCACGATCCCGTCTATGCGCCGATTGCGCGCCGTTTCCTCGATCACCCTGAAGCCTTCGCCGATGCGTTTGCCCGCGCTTGGTTCAAGCTCACCCACCGCGACATGGGGCCGAAGCGCCTCTATCTTGGCCCGGAAGTGCCGGCGGAGGATCTGATCTGGCAAGACCCCATTCCGCCCGTGGATCATCCGTTGATTGAGGCCGCCGAGATCATCGAACTCAAGACGCAGTTGTTGGCTGCGGGCCTGACGACGGCGGAACTGGTGGCGACGGCGTGGGCTTCGGCTTCGACCTTCCGTGGCTCCGATAAGCGCGGTGGGGCCAATGGGGCACGCATTCGCTTGGCCCCCCAGAAGGATTGGGCGGTCAACCAACCCGACCAGCTCAGCAAAGTGCTCGGCGTGTTGGAGCAGATCCAACAGCAGTTCAACAGCGCCCAACAGGATGGCAAAAAGGTCTCCATGGCCGACCTGATCGTCCTCGGTGGCTGCGCGGCAGTCGAGGCTGCCGCCAATGCGGCGGGCTACGCCGTGGAAGTCCCCTTCACGCCGGGGCGCATGGATGCTACGCAGGAGCAGACCGACGTGGAGTCGTTTGTGCCTTTGGAGCCGCAGGCCGACGGCTTCCGCAACTACCAGCAGCAGACCTTCAGCGTGCGCGCCGAAGAGCTATTGGTAGACCGGGCGCAACTGCTGACGCTGAGTGCGCCAGAGATGACGGTGCTGATCGGCGGCTTGCGCGTCTTGGGCGCCAACGTCAACCAGACGGCGCACGGCGTCTTTACCGAGCGCGTCGGCACGCTCAGCAACGACTTCTTCGTCAATCTGCTCGACATTAATACTGAATGGAAGCCGACGAGCGCCGCAGGCGAGAGCTTTGAGGGCCGCGAGCGCAAGACGGGCGAGCTTAAATGGACAGGTATGCGGGTCGATCTCGTCTTTGGTGCCAATTCGCAGTTGCGTGCTTTGGCCGAAGTCTATGCGCAGGACGATGCCCAAGAGAAGTTCGTGCGCGACTTTGTGGCGGCGTGGAACAAAGTCATGAACCTGGATCGTTTCGATCTGGTCTAAGGGATGGTTCGTAGCCACTTCGGGTGTAGGAAGGGTGCGCGAGGGAACCAGGTTCCCTCGCGCACCCTTCCGCCGTCCGGTGGGGCGCGGGGCGCAGCCCCAACGACTTTGACGTGGCCCTATTTCCCACAAACCCACTAAACCGCCACACCTCAGCCATGCTAAAATTAGGTGGGATGCAAAAGTCTCATCTTGCCTTAAAGCTAAAAAACGTGTCTCATGGTACACTAGCCGTTAGTAGATGGCTTCACAATACCGCTAGGTCTGGAAAGGTACACGCCTATGGCGCAGCACATGGCCCAAGTCGGCAAGCTGCTCATCGGCATCTGGATGGCGGGGGTCGTGGTCGCAATGTTTGCGATTGTGCCCCAGTATGAAGGTTTGGGTAATGCTGGGCGCATTATCATTATGCACGTCCCCACTGCTTGGGTCAGTGTCGTGGCCTTTGCCCTCTCGGCGCTCTTCAGCGGGCTCTATCTCTGGAAACGCAACCCTGTCTATGACGACTACGCCCTCGCCGCAGCCGAAGGGGGCTTTCTCTTCACTGCGTTGGCGACCGTCACCGGCATGATCTTCTCCGAGGTGGTCTGGGGCGTCTATTGGAATTGGGATCCGCGCCAGACATCTATTTTTGTCCTGTTGCTGATCTATGCCGCCCTCTTTGCCCTGCGTTCCGCTTTGGACGACGTGCAGCGCCGCCGTCAACTCAGCGCGGTCTATTCGCTTTTTGCTTTTGTGACCGTGCCCTTTTTGGTCTTTGTCGCGCCGCGCATGGCCGAGAGTACGCTCCATCCCAATTGTGTCTTTATTCAGGGTAGCCATTGTGATGGCATTACGCTTGAAGTAGGCCGGCTGGGGTTGCTCGGCGATCGCAAGATCGAACTGCTTGAACTGGAGCGTGATGGCGATGTGGTGACTGCGCAGGTTCTGGTGAGTGAACCGGGGCTGGCCACGGAGACACTGCTGCGCCCTAGTTTCAACCTTGCCACGGGCACCATGATGGATCGCCCTGAGTTCCCTGGCGTGCGCTACCAACTGGGCCTCGAACGGGTTGATCTGGCCACCAATAGCGGCCTCCTAAATATTGAAGCCCCCGGCAGCGGCGTGTTGGCCAACCGCACCACCCTCTTCACCTTTCTAGCCTCAACCGGCGCCTTTACGGCACTCTTCTTCTGGATGCTGCATGTGCGGGCGACCCTGCTCGGCGTCGCGTGGCGTCTTGCACAGCGCGAGGGGATTCGTTTATGAGCCCAAATACGGTGCTCGAAGCGAGTGCGGCACTCTATGTCGCCCTCGCGGTCGCTCTGGCGGTCTGGTTCGCCGTCTTCGTCTACCTCTGGCGTATTGACGCCCAGGCCCGTGAACTGAAACGCGCCCTTGAACAACAGCGCGATCAGGAACACATACGCCCCGCCCATCCCAAAGCGACGCTCACCCGCGTTAATGGCGAGGCGGTGGAGCGGGAAAACGGTGACGCGGTGACGCGGTGACGCGGTGACGCGGTAACGCGGTAACGCGGTAACGCGGTGACGCGGTAACGCGGTGAGGCAGGAGGTTCGCTCCTGAAGCCTATGCACAGACGCTTGGGATGTCACGTAGTGGCCCTCTCTGAAACCATTCCTGAGTACTATAATGGCCCGCGGGCCAGTGGCCCTGTGAGAAACAAAAATTCTGTCACCCTGAGCGGAGCGAAGGGTCTCTCGTCAGGCGAAAAGAGATGCTTCGCTACGCTCAGCATGACGGAGGCGTT
>RSAS01000540.1 GCA_003934145.1 Candidatus Viridilinea halotolerans
CCGCCTCCTCGCCTCTTCGCCTCCCCGCCTCCCGCCTCCTCGCCTCCTCGCCTCCCGCATCCCCCAAACCTCTATGCCCCCAAAACTCCTTAGCGCCCTTGGTGCGACCAGTGCGCTCGTGTTAGATTATTGGCGTGCATGGCGCACGCTGCGCCGCCGTCCCTACCTTGCCCCGCCGCCCCCGCCGTCGCCCGGTGTGCCTCTCGTCTCCATTCTTATTCCAGCGCGCAACGAAGAACGGGCCATTGGCTCGTGTGTTGCGGCGGCGTTGGCACAGGACTACCCGGCGCTTGAGGTGCTGGTGGTGGATGATGGATCGACTGATGCAACGCCCCAGATTTTGGCGCAGATGCGCCACCATCCGCAGTTGCGCATCCTGAGCGGTCGCCCGTTGCCGCCGGGCTGGGCGGGCAAGCCCAATGTATGCCAACAGCTTGGCGAGGCGGCGCACGGCGAATGGCTGCTCTTTCTGGATGCCGACACGCTGCCCCACCCACAGCTCACTGCGGCGCTGTTGCATCACGCGCAGCAACAACAGCTCGCCTTGGTGAGCATTTTGCCCTTCCTTGAACTGGGTAGTTTTTGGGAGCGGGCGATTTTGCCGGCTTTTCAAGATCTCATTATGCAGATCTATCCCATTGAGCGCATGCAGCGCCCTGATGCGCAGCCCCACGAGGTCTTGGCCAATGGCCAGTGCATCTTGGTGTGCCGCGCCGCCTACAAGCAGATTGGCGGCCACGCGGCGGTACGCGCCGAGGTGCTGGAGGATGTCTATTTGGCCCAAGCGGTGCGGCGGGCGGGCTTTCGCGTCGGCGGGGGCGATGGCCATGACTATCTGCGGGTGCGTATGTACACCAACGGCCCTGAAGTTGTTGAGGGCATGGCTAAACATGCCGCTGCGGGCGCACGGGCGGGCGGTGGGCGCGCTTGGCTTGTTGTGGCACGCATGCTGGCCCACGCCTTCGGCCCGTCGCTGCTGGTGGTGGCGGGCCGTGTGATCCGTAACCGGGGCGAACGCACAACTGGCAACACCATCAGCGCCTTAGGGGCTGTGGCCCAAAGCGCTGGTTGGTGCTATTGGGGCAGGCGCTACCGCGAACTCTACGCCCACCACCCCATCCACGCCCTGCTCTGGCCGCTCGGCTTGGCCGCCTACCTCGCCATCGCCGTGCGAGCTATGTGGCGCGTGCGCCGTGGGCACGGAGTGACATGGAAGGGACGGCGCTACGCCGGGTGATGTTCAATTCTGACCCAAGGAGCTATTTCATGTCTGAATCCGAATACACTACCACCTTTGTTAAGATCGAACGCGACTTCGCATGGTTACTGGAGGCCTTTCGTGAGGTCTTGTGGGAGTGTGGCGATGCGGATGAGGCCGCGTTGTTGGCAGGCATGCCGTTACAAATCCAGACAGCCATGGAATTGCCGCCGCGCGGCGCACAGGCGTTGGCGATTGCGTTTCAATTGCTCAATCTTTGCGAAGAGAATGGCATTGCCCAGCAGCGCCGTTTACACGAAACCGAACATGGCCCTGCTGCCGAGCGCGGGCTGTGGGGTGATGTCTTGGCCCAATTGCGCGCCGAAGAGATACCCCATGATCTGATCGCTATGGCCCTGTCGCGCATTCGCGTCGAGCCGGTGCTGACCGCCCATCCCACTGAGGCGAAACGCGCCACGGTACTGGAACACTACCGCGAACTCTATCTGCTGCTGGTGAAGGCCGAGAATCAGATCTGGACGCCGGCGGAGTTGCTTGCCCTGCGCGATGAGGTGAAAGCGGTGCTAGAGCGGCTCTGGCGTACCGGCGATATTTTTCTGGAACGGCCCGATGTGGCCTCTGAATTGCGCAATGTCGTCCACTATCTGCGCCGCGTCTTCCCCGAGGCCGTCACCCAACTCGACCTGCGCTTGCGCCAAGTCTGGGCCGATACTGGCGGCGACCCGTCGTATGTCGCGCTGCCCGAGGCGCTGCCACAGATCAGTTTTAGCACCTGGGTGGGCGGCGACCGCGATGGCCATCCGTTTGTCACCGCTGAGGTGACGGCGCAAGCGCTGGCGGAGTTGCGGCGCAACGCGTTGGATCTCTTGCGCGACCAGTTGACAACGCTGGCGCAACGCCTTTCGCTCTCCGCCCATAACCAGGCGCCGCCCATGCTGCTGGTGGGGCGCATTGAGGATCTGGCCGACGAATGGGGGCCCGTGGGCCAGCAGGCACTAGCGCGTAACCCCGATGAGCCGTGGCGGCAATTGGTGAATCTGATGCTCGCCACGCTGCCCGACCCCGCCGCACCCCATCCGGCGGCCTACCGCAGCGCCGCCGAACTTGTCGCCGATCTGCGTCTACTCGATAGCACCTTGATCTCCGTGGGGGCCGAGCGCCTTGCACAGCAGGAGGTGCGCCCGTTACGGCGGCTGGTGCGCTACTGCGGCTTCCACTTGGCTAGCCTTGACGTGCGCCAGAATAGCGCCTTCCACGACCGGGCACTGGCGCAGTTGCTGACCACAGCAGGACTGCCCGGCAGCGATTATCCCGCTTGGAGCGAAGGGCAGCGCATGGCGTTGCTTGAAACCGAAATCGTCTCGCCGCGCCCCTTCACTCGCCCCGAAATGGCTTTGACGGAGGAGGCTCACGCCGTCGTGAGTTGCTACCGCGTGCTGGCGCAAGAGTTGCGCCAGCACGGGCCGCAGGGCTTGGGGGCGCTTATTGTCAGTATGACGCGCAGTTGCGCCGATCTGCTCGCCGTCTACCTCTTTGCCCGCGAAGGTGGCTTGCTCGTCACCACCGCCGACGGCCCAGTCTGCCCCTTGCCCGTCGTGCCGCTCTTCGAGACCATCGAAGACCTCGAAGCCAGCCCCGCGATTCTCGCCGCCTACCTCGCCCAGCCTATCGTGAAGCGCAGCCTCGCCTTCCAAGCGGCGCAGCGCGGCGACCAGGATCTGGTGCAGCAGGTGATGGTTGGCTACAGCGATAGCAACAAAGATGGCGGCATCGTCGCCAGCCTCTGGGGGCTGCACCGAGCGCAACGTGCCCTCTTCGCGGTTGGCGCAGAGGTGGGAGTGCGCATCCGTTTTTTCCACGGGCGTGGCGGCACCATCAGCCGCGGGGCCGGCCCCACGCGCCGCTTCATTCGCGCCCTGCCGCCCGCCGCGCTGCGTGGCGACCTACGCATGACCGAGCAGGGCGAGACGATTGCCCAGAAATATGCCAACCGCATCAGCGCCGTCTACCAGTTGGAACTGCTGCTCGCTGGCGTCACCGGTGCAACGCTGAGTCGCAGCCTGCCGACTTTCCCCGATGATCTGGCGACGGCGATGGATCGTCTTGCGGCGCTGAGCCGTAGTGCCTACCGCGAACTGGTGGAGCGACCCGGCTTTGTCAACTTCTTCCGCGCCGCGACGCCGATTGATGCCATTGAAGCGAGTCGTATCGGCTCGCGCCCGCCACGGCGCACCGGCGCACAGAGCATCGGCGATCTCCGGGCGATCCCGTGGGTCTTCAGTTGGAGCCAAGCGCGCTACTTCCTCTCGGGTTGGTACGGCCTGGGCAGCGCTCTCGAACGGCTCGCGCAAGAGGACGCGCCTAGCTTCGCCGCCATTCAGCAGCAGGCCCGCACCTGGGCGCCCTTGCACTACCTGGTGAGCAACGCAGCCACCAGCATCGCCACGGCAGACCCGGCGATCATGGTGGCCTACGCCGCACTGGTGAGCGACCCAGGTTTGCGCGAAGAGGTACTTGATGCCATCCGTGCCGAGTACGCCCGCACGGAAGTCATGCTCGAACTGCTCTACCAAGGCCCCCTCGCCGTCACGCGCCCGCGCATTCACCGCGTCTTGGAACTGCGCCAGGCCGGGCTAGAGCGACTGCACCACCAGCAGATCCACCTGCTGCACAACTGGCGCACCCTCCTTGCCGCCGGCGATGAGTCCCGCGCCGCGCCGCTGCTGCGCGACCTGCTGCTTACCGTGAATGCGCTTGCGAGTGGGCTACGCACGACGGGGTAGGGCTTTGTTAGTACGACCAAAGCCCTTGGTGCGCTACTCCTTCAAGACGATCTGTTTACACGTTTTCGTTTGATTGACATGAATATTTGATGGTTAAAGGGCTGATTTTGGCGAGGGTATTAACTACAAAGCATCATTACAAAGCATACCCTTTCTTAACCACTTTAGATTACGAAAACATCCCATTCTCACCAGAATCTTGCTTCCCTAAAAGAAGCCCGGTGCGCTATAATGAAGGTTGTCATATATGGCAATGTTTCAATATTACTGAGCAAGCGTACTGGAGAATGACAATGGCTACCATCACCCGACCCATCCTTGGTTCATACATGAGCATGATCTGCTTTCAGTACTTGCGCGAAGGGGCTGAAGATGCCGCTGGACGCGCGTTAATTGTCACGGCTGGGCGCAAGCGTGGTCAGGATGTGATTAAGGAGTTGGGGTTAGAGGGCAGTAGCCACGATGCCGATGCACTGCGCGCCAAGCTTGATGTGGTGCTGGGTGCCGATGGCACCAAACTCTGCATTGTAGATGGTGTTACCACGAAAGCCAATGGGGGGTATGAAGTGCGCACCAAAGAAGGGGCCGAAGTTGCTGGCATGACGTCCGAGGAACCACACTGCGCCTTTACGCTGGGGGTCTTTACGGGCGCGATCAGTGCACTTACCGGCCAACAGATGATCGGCAGCGAGTCGCAGTGTAGCGCCACGGGTAGCGCAGAGTGCGTCTATCAGATCGATCCGTTTGCTTAGGGTCTTGTGTGAAGCGTGCGAGCGGGAACCCGGTTCCCGCTCGCACGCTTCCACCGCCCGGCGGGGCGTGGGGCGCTTGCCCCATGCGCATGAAGTTCAGGGGCCTCCGGCCCCTTAAACCCCGCTGGAAAGGGAAATTTTTCGGGGGCCATGCCCCTTCGACTAGGCTCAGGGCAAGCCCGCACCCCCGCCGGAAGGCCCGCCAGAGGCTTAAGTTAATGCGTATGGAGCGCCTGGCCCCATGCGCATGGGGATTCTTCGGGGGCCATGCCCCCGCACCCCCGCCGCGGCAGCGGCAAAAAGCGTAACTTGGTTACGAACCATGTCCTAAGCGCAAATTGACGACGGAGTTTACGTATGAGTGAGGATCGCGCAAGCTGGCAAATCAAAGACGAAGAGGCGCTTGATGAGCTCATCCAGTTGATGGGCCTACGTTCCGAAGATGGGGCGATCCTTCAGGCGTTGGCACCTACGGCTGCGGCCTATGGCCCAACGCTCACCAAGACTTTCTACGATCGCCTCTTTGCCCATCCCCAAACGGCTGAGTATCTGCAGGGGATGGACATGCAACGCCTGCATGGGATGGTGCAAGAGTGGTTCATGGGCATGTTTCAAGGGGGTTACGACCGCGAGTATGCCCGCCGTCGTTTGTATATCGGTGAGGTACACGTTAAAGTCGGCTTGCCCGTGCGCTACCCGCTCGCTATGATTGATGTGGTGATGTCCTTTGGTGACCAGATTGCCCAAGCGAGCGACCAGCCTGCGGCGGCGTTGCAGGCCTTTCAGAAAGTACTGACGCTCGATATCGCGATTTTTAACCAGGCGTATGAAGATAACCAGTTGCGCCACCTTGCCGAACTGGTTGGCGGTGAGCGCTTAGCACGACGGCTTCTGACGGGGACATAGGCGCTACGGATGGGGTATGGGGCAATACCTTCCCTTAAAGCCACGCATAGATGGCTGGGATGCCGTGGATGGCCCTCACCCCCTGCCCCCTCTCCCGCGTTGCGTTTAAGGGCGGACAGAACATTCGCTCGGCAAGTCACGGATAGGTGATTGG
>RSAS01000613.1 GCA_003934145.1 Candidatus Viridilinea halotolerans
ATGTGGTTTGCCCATACCAATCGTAAGATGCTCGATACGATGGCTAACCATGCCACGCGCGTCCAGCGCATCATTGACCGTATTGGCTACGATATTGTTGAGGATTTCATTGATACATGCCTCTCGCTTGAGAATCTGATTGATTACCACGCGCCCTATATTCGCCGCCCTGAAGCGCAAGCCCATAAGCCGATCCTCGATGATGAGACGCCTACGACCGTCGAGGGGTTGAAGGTTGAGCGCGAATATATGCGCGATTATATTAATCCTCCTGCGTATATGGCAGAGAAACGCAAGCAAGCTGAAGAAGAACGGGCGCGCCAACGGCGTTTTCCCGAACATCCGCAGAAGGATATTTTACTCTTTCTGATGAATTATGCGCCTTTAGAACGCTGGCAACATACAATTCTTGAGATTGTTCGCGACGAAGCCTATTATTTTGCACCTCAAGGTATGACTAAGGTAATTAACGAGGGATGGGCTTGTCTTAAAGGTGGTTCTTTGTTGTATTCTTCACAAGGATTGATTGAGATAGACAAAATTGTTGCAAAGAAGAACGTTTTAGAAGTAAGTGATGGTGAAGAAAATCAAACTATCTATGATTGGGCAGTTTTTCAAGACTACCCAACCGTCGCTATCCGTACACGCTGCGGGCTAAAGCTGGAAGGTTCGGTCAACCACCGCCTGCTGCTGCCCGATGGCTCGTGGCGACGCCTTGATGAGCTACGCGTAGGCGAACGGGTGCGCATCAGCGGCGGGCAGCGTCTCTGGGCTAAGACGCTGGTGCAACTGGATTGGCAGCCGCATTGCAGCCTCGCCCTTCAGGGCAGTGCCAATGCCGCGCACGTCCCCCCGGACGGCGTGCGGCGCTTCCGTCAAGGCCAGCAGACCTACGTTGCTGCCCACCTCGTGCCCCACGTCACCGCCGATGAGGTTGCCCGTCGCGGTGCCGCGAACGGTCGCCACAAGCCCATACGTGTGCCCACGCTCGTAGATGGCCGCCTCGCGGCACTCCTTGGCTACCTCTGTGGCGACGGCCAGAGCAGTGCAAGCAAAAACAGCGTTGATTTCGCCACTGGCGATCTGGAACAGGCCGCGAACTTCGCGGGCTTGGTGCGTGACCTGTTCGCCATTGAACCCCATTGGCGCAAGCAGGGCAAGCGTTGGCGCATCAGTGTCGCCGCGCACGAGGTCGCGGCTTTGCTCGAACATCTTGGTGTGCAGGCTGATGGTGACGCACGCAACAAGACCGTCCCCGGTGTCATTTTGCGCTCGCCTGAACAGGTGGTCGCCAGTTTCTTACGCGCCCTCTACGACTGCGCTGGCTACACGGACGACGCGGGGGTCATGTTGGTTACCAGTAGCGAGCGTATGGGCGAGCTCGTGCAACTCCTGCTGCTCAATTTTGGCATCCTTACCACGCGCAGCCCGCAAGCGGATGGTGGTTGGCACCTTCACATGCGCGGACGCTCCGCTGTAGACTTCTTCATGCGCGTCGGCTTTGGCCTAGAGCGTAAACAGGCCACCCTGCGCCATGCGCTTGCGCAGCACCATTGGAACGAAGAGCCAGCGTGGAGTGATGAGATCGTCGCCATCGAACATGGCCGTGGCGCTGTCTACGATATTTCCGTCACGGAGACGCATCGCTACGCGGCCCAGGGTTTCATTAACCACAATAGCTACTGGCACTCCACGATCATGACCCAGAAGGTGGCCACCGCCTCCGAGATTATCTCCTTCGCCGACCTGCATAGCGGTGTGGTCGCCACCGGCGGCGGGCGTCTCAACCCGTACAAGCTCGGCCTCGAACTCTTCCGCGATATCGAAGATCGCTGGAATAAGGGCAAGTTTGGCAGAGAGTATGAAGAGTGCGACGACATTGTCGCCAAACGCAACTGGGATCGCCAACGCGGCCTCGGACGCCAGAAGATCTTCGAGATCCGCAAGCTCTACAACGATGTCACCTTCATTGACGAATTCCTCACCCCGGAATTCGTGATTGACAACAAACTCTTCACCTTCCGCTACAACCGCGACACCGATCTCTACGAGATCGCCTCACGCGAGTTCCGTGAAATCAAAGAGAAACTGCTCTTCCGTCTCACCAATTTTGGCCAGCCCTTCATTTATGTTGAAGACGGCAACTACAACAACCGTGGCGAACTCTACCTGCGCCACCGCCACGAAGGGGTTGACCTCAAACTCGACTACGCCCGTGAGACGATGCGCAACATCCACAAGATCTGGACGCGCCCGATCTATCTCGAAACGATCATTGACGAGCGGCGGCGCCTGCTCATTTTTGACGGCAGCGATTTTACCGAACGACGCATGGATTGAGATTGATGGATCGCATTGCCCTGCTGCACACGCGTTTGCCCATCACTACGCTTGGATTGCTTGGCATACTCTTGGTGTGGGGGCTGATCGAAATTGCCCGTGGGCGGCTCAGTGCCAGCTTTCTCGCCATGATCTGGGTTGCGCAGTGGCTGCTTAGCGCCCAATTCCTTTTGGGCCTTATGCTCTTGGTCGGCAACGTGCGCCGTCTCGATCTCGCCCTGCACGTCATATATGGTGTAATCACCGTCAGTTTTATGCCCGCTGCGCTCGTCTACTTCCGCGAACGCGTCGGGCGGCGCGCCGCGCTGCATGTGGTTGGCTGCGTTGTCGTGCTGCTGGTGCTGCTGGTGCGCGCGGTGGCTACGGTGTAATACCAAATCCGATAGCCGATAGCCGATAGCTGATAGCCGGACATGGCGTCTCAATGCGCTTGAATGCCATTAGGCATGCGGCCTGTTCAATGGTAATTGGTCTAAAGGGCAATAGCGCAAAAGAAACGCTGTTGCCCACACAGCGCTTGTCATGTTGAGCGCAGCGAAGCAGTACCACCGTAGTGCCGACTTTAGTCGGCCTCCCATCGCCTCCAAAGGCCCCAGCCGACTAAAGTCGGCACTACCTGGATAGGGCGCAGACGGTAAAGTGGCTACGAACCATCCCTATATCAAGAAGCCACAGGTAACAATTCACGCAGGAAGCGCCCGGTGTGCGAGGCATCTACCAGGGCGACCGCTTCGGGTGTGCCGACGGCGACGAGTTGACCGCCGCCGTCGCCGCCTTCGGGGCCCATATCGAGTACCCAGTCGGCGGTCTTGATCACGTCGAGGTTGTGTTCGATGACGATGACGGTGTTGCCGGCATCTACGAGGCGGTGCAGAACGCGCAGCAGGTGCTGTACGTCGGCAAAATGGAGGCCGGTGGTCGGTTCGTCGAGGATGTAAATGGTGCGCCCGGTGGCGACGCGCGCCAACTCTTTGGCCAATTTGACGCGTTGCGCTTCGCCGCCAGAGAGGGTGGTGGCGGGCTGGCCGAGCTTGAGGTAATCGAGGCCCACATCGTGCAGCGTCTGCAAAATGCGGCGTATGCGCGGCACGTTGTCGAAGAAGTCGAGTGCAGTCTGCACATCCATATCGAGGATGTCGGCGATGGATTTGCCCTTGTAGCGCACTTGGAGCGTTTCGCGGTTGTAGCGTTTGCCTTTGCACTCGTCGCAGCGCACCCAAACATCGGCCAGAAATTGCATGTCAATTTTGATCTCGCCGTTACCTTCACAGCTTTCGCAGCGTCCGCCTTTGACGTTGAAGCTGAAGCGGCCCGCTTGGTAGCCACGCAGCCGCGCTTCGGCGGTATTGGCAAAGAGTTCGCGCAGCAGATCGAAGAGTTTGACGTAGGTAGCAGGGTTGGAGCGCGGCGTGCGCCCAATCGGCTGCTGATCAATATCGATCACCTTATCGAGATATGCAAGCCCTTGCAGTTCACGGTAGGGGCCGGGGCGCAGTTGGGCCTTGTTGAGCTGGTTGGCCAGCGCGGGGTAGAGGGTTTCGGTGATCAGCGACGATTTGCCGGAGCCGCTGACGCCGGTGACGGCAATGAAGGTGCCGAGCGGGAAGCGCACGCTCACATCGCGCAAATTGTTGAGCGTGGCCCCTTCCAGCACCAGCCAAGCCGCTTTGTCGGGCTGCTGTTGTTCGTCAGGGGTCGGGCTGCTGCGCGTGCGCCCACGGCGCGGCGGCACACTCGCGTTGGCGGCATCGCGGCGGGCGTGCAGCGTCGTCGTGCGCAGCGCCTGACGCCGCTCGGCGGGGATGTCAATCGCTAAACGCCCGCTCAGGTATTGCCCGGTGAGCGACGTGGTATGGGCGGCGATGGTCGCCGGCGGGCCAAAGGCGACCACCTCGCCGCCCTTGATGCCTGCGCCGGGGCCGAAATCAATAATCCAATCGGCGGCGTGCATCGTATCGAGATCGTGTTCGACCACCACCAGTGTATTGCCGAGGTCGCGCAGGCGCAGCAGCGAATCGAGCAACTTGCGATTGTCGCGCTGGTGCAAGCCGATACTCGGCTCGTCGAGGATGTACATAACACCAACCAGCCCGGAGCCGATCTGCGACGCGAGGCGGATACGTTGGGCCTCGCCGCCGGAGAGCGTCGGCGCGGGGCGCGCGAGGCTCAGGTAGTGCAGGCCCACATTGAGCAAAAAGCCCAGGCGATCACGAATTTCCTTCAGCACGTCATCGGCGATCTGGCGCTGCGTGGTACTGAGCGGCGAATTCGCTGGATCGGCAAGGGCGATAGTCCATGCGTGGGCGGCGGTGATATTGTAGCTCCCAACGTCGCGGATGCTTACATCGGCCACACGCACCGCGAGGCTCGCCGGGCGCAGGCGCGCCCCGACGCAGGCAGGACACTCCTGTTCGCTCATGAATTGCGTATAAAACTCGCGGGCGTAATCGCTGCCGGTCTGCACAAAACGGCGGTTAATCTCGACCACCACCCCCTCCCAGGGGCGATAGAACTCGCCACGGCTACCATTCTCGCTACCCCAAGCGAAACGAATCTTTTCTTTGCCACTGCCAAAGATAATGATTTGGCGGTGGGCTTCACTCAATTCATTCCAGGGCGTATCGAGGCTAAAGCCATAGTGGCTCGCGAGGCCGATGATGCACTTATAGCCCCACGAATCGCTCTTCTTGCGCAGATCACCCCAGTAGGCCACGGCACCCTCGTGGATGCTCAACGTAGCGTGGGGCACCAGCAGGCGCGTATCCACCTCCATGCGCGTGCCTAAGCCGGTGCAAGTGGGGCATGCGCCTTGCGGCGAGTTGAAAGAGAACATCTGCGGCGTCAATTCGGGGAAGGAGATGCCGCACTGGGTGCAGGTATTGGCCTCGCTCATGAGCCATTCTTGAGGATGCGAAGAGGTGTGAGGCGGGGAGGCGGAAAGAGAGGATGAAGGATCTTCAGGGACGAATCGGCTGCCCTCCTCACTCTGTTCTCTGTTCTCTGTTCTCTGTTCTCTGTTCTCGCCTCGCGCCTCCCCTACGACACTCACCACCACCCGCCCCTCGCCGACGCGCAGCGCCTGCTCGACGCTGTCGGTGAGGCGGGTGAGGAAGGCACTGTAGGCACTGCCTGCGCCGGCGGCGGCGAAGCCGAGCGGCCCACTGGGAGCGGCTACGGGTTCGTCGCTGGAGGCGTCCGCATCGGCAGCGGGCATCACCAAGCGGTCAACCACCACCTCAATCGAGTGTTTGACCTTCTTGTTGAGCTTAATCTCTTCGTCGAGCGCATGAATTTCGCCATCCACGCGCACCCGCACAAAGCCCTCAGCGCGCGCTTCGGCAAAAATATCTTTATATTCACCCTTGCGCTGGGTCACAACTGGGGCCACAATCATAAAACGGGTGCCAGCGGGCAACTCCAGCACACGCTTCACCATCTGCTCGGCGCTCTGCGAGGCCACAGGCCGCCCGCAC
>RSAS01000441.1:0-6743 GCA_003934145.1 Candidatus Viridilinea halotolerans
ACTCTTGGCGGCGCTGGAGGAGGTGCATGCGGCGGGCACGGGGAGCAATTTCGCGGAGGCGCTGACGCTGGCCGAGACGCTGTTGCAGGGCCGCGAGGGGGGCAAGATTCTGGTCTTGACCGATGCCGCTATTCCGCAGCCTGAGCTAGATGCCTTGGCACGCCAACCCAGTAGCGTGGCGCGGGAGTGGCTCAACTTGGGGGGTGATGTGCCGAATCGGGCGATTGTGGCGCTGGCGGCGCACGCGCGCCAGAGTGGAGGCCCGACGCCGATCTATGCGCGGGTGGTGAACTATAACGGTGCGCCGGAGGATACGGTGTTGCGTCTGTTTGGTGATGAGCAGTTGCTCGATACACGCCCGTTGGCGCTGGCAGCGTATGGTGAGGCGGAGTTGACTTGGATGGTGCCGCCGGGCGTGACGCTGCTGCGCGCTGAGTTGATGGGCAGCGATGCCCTGCCCGCCGATGATGTGGCGCTGCTGAGCCTGCCACAGCAACGGCCCATACGGACGCTGCTCGTCGCTGACCAGCCGACGGCGCTGACGCGGGCGCTCGGCGTCTTACCTGGCCTAACGCTGAACCAGGTGACGACGGGCGCTTATCCGACAAGTCCGTTGCTGGCCGAGACGGATCTGACCATTTTTGAGGGTTCCTTGCCCGCCGCGTGGCCTGCTGGTGGCGTTTTGGTGGTCAACCCGCCGCCGGGCGCAGCGCTGCTGCCGGTCGGGGAGTGGCGCGAACCCCAGGGCGCTATTGTGAGCCATACGCCGCTCTTTGCGGGCTTGAGCCTTGAGGCGGTGACGGTGGGTGCGGTGCGTGAATTGGAAGTGCCTGCATGGTTGGCTGTTTGGTTGGAGCAGGGGGGCTACCCGCTGATGCTGCGCGGGCGCAGTGGCACGAGTGAGGTGGCGATCTGGAACTTTGATTTGGCGCAGAGCAACTTGGTCAGCCGCTTAGCCTTTCCGCTGCTGGTGGCGCGAAGTGTGCGCGATCTGCGCCCGCCCGCCCTGCCGGGGGCCATGTTGTTGGGCGAAACCTTGTCTTTACACCCTGATTCGCGGGCGACCCACGTTGAGATTGTACATCCTGATGGGCGTAAAAATGAGCTGGAAATAGCTACTGGACAGCATCTGTCCTCCATCCTCAATCAACATGGGAAGTACCAAATAATTGAACAGGCTGGCAGCACAGTTCTGTTTAGTACCCAGGTAGCGGTGAATGTGGGCGCACCGAGTGAGTCGAATTTGCGGGCGAATGTCCTGCCTGCAGCAACGCCGACGCCTGCTGCGTCGGTGAATGCGGACGACTATGCCCATCCGTTGTGGCCCTGGCTAATTGGGTTGGCGCTGTTGGTGTTGCTGGTGGAATGGGCCTATGTGCATGGGGGGCGGGCGGTGGGGGTTAGGGGGTAGGGGGCAGGGATAGCGTTTTCTGGTGAGCAGTGGGTGCCCCGGGTGCCCATTGCGTTTGCAAAAGCGAATCGTCAGTGCTATACTGTCAAAGGCGTTGGGTGCTGTGCGCTACGCTGTGCGCGTACACCTTACACCACCGTGAACCACACGTAAGCGGCCCACAGGCCGAGCAGGGACACCGCGATGAACCATCGCTAAGAGATGCTTCCAGGGAGTTGTCGCCCATGTTTGGGTGGCGCTCGTTCTGAAGTAACTACTGTCTATGCCTGATCCTGTGAAAAAGTGGGTAGCCCCCACTTTTCTTGTTGTAGGCGGGTATGAGGTATGAAGAGCGATTTCTATACGGCGATTTCCCAAATTGCGGCTGAGCGTGGCATCCCTAAAGAAGCCATTCTTGATGTGATGGAGCAAGCCCTCATCACCGCCTACAAACGCACCCTCGGCAATAATCCGCCACCGATGGAGGTGACTGTTCGCCTTGATCCCCACACCGGCGCGGCACGGGTTTATGCCGAAAAACAGGTGGTAGATGATGTTCTTGACGATCGTTTTGAGATTCATTTAGACGATGCGCTTAAAGTAAAGTCCGATGCGCAGCTCGGCGAGACGGTGATGATTGAGAGTACGCCCCACGATTTCGGGCGCATTGCCGCCCAAACCGCGAAACAGGTAGTGCTCCAGCGCATCAAAGAGGTAGAGCGCGAGTATATCTACGGCGAGTACATGGATCGTGAAGGTGAACTTGTCACCGCCACGGTGCAGCGCATGGCGAAGGGCAATGTCATTCTCGAGATGGGTAAGGCCGAAGCGATTCTGCCGCCCAAAGAACAGGTCGAGAATGACCGCTACTACCACGGCCAGCGCCTCAAGATCTATCTTATGGAGATTCGGCGCGAGGATCGCGGCCCCCGCCTGATTGCTTCGCGCACCCATAAGCAGTTGATTATGCGCCTCTTTGAAATGGAGGTGCCCGAGATTTATAACGGCACCGTTGAGGTTAAGTCGATTGCCCGCGAGCCGGGGTTGCGTACCAAGGTGGCGGTCGCTGCCCGCCAAGAGGGCATTGATCCTGTTGGTTCGTGCGTGGGCATGCGCGGTATTCGCATCCAAAACATCGTTAATGAGCTGAATGGCGAGAAGATTGATGTCGTGCAGTGGTCGAGTGATGCCAAAGATTTTATTGCCAATGCCCTCTCGCCCGCCCAAGTGGTTGAAGTTCACCTTAATGATGAAGAGCACGCCGCCCTAGTAATTGTGCCCGATAAGCAACTCTCGCTTGCGATTGGCAAAGAGGGCCAAAACGTGCGCCTCGCCGCCAAGCTCACGGGTTGGCGCATTGACATTAAGAGTGCCACCGCGCTCCTCGAAGAAGAGCGTGCCGGGGCGGAGGCGCGGGGCTTTGTTGAAGCAGAACAGATGCAGACTGAGGCGGAATTGGCGCATGCCCGCGTCGAGACGCGTAAGGTGCGCCCGGATGGTACGGTGGTCTATCAAAATCACGCCTATGGCCCTTTAGGTAATGATTTAGTTAGTGAGAGCCTCCAACTGCGGGCAACTTCGCAGAAGCTCTATATCTACCACCATGATAAGTTGATTGCCTCGTATATTTTGCTTGAGAGTGAGGGTGAGCGCCACGGAGAGGATTAAATGGCAGTAGGGTCAGAGCAGTCGGGGGCGAACCTGCGTCCTAAGCACGTTCCGCAACGCATGTGTGTTGCCTGTCGCCAGAATGATGCGAAGCGTGGCCTCGTGCGTCTCGTGCGTGATGGAGATGGCCGTGTCGCGGTTGACGCCACTGGCCGCCGCAATGGTCGTGGGGCGTACCTCTGTCCTGACCCCCAGTGTTGGGATGTGGCGGTGCGCCGCCGTGCCCTTGAACGCGCTCTGCGCCTTGAACGGCTCCATCCCGATGACCGGGCGGCCCTGCTCGCCTTCGCCGCTGGTTTGGCCACGCACGCACCTGGCTAATGTCATTCGCGTGTGATCAAACATTCCAGGTTACGCCTTCCGGCGGGGGTTCGGGGGAGGCAGTGCCTCCCCCGAAAAGCTTCTTTTGTTCCGTTTTGGCGGCGAAGCCGCCAAAACGGAACAAAAACAGGGTTTGGGGCTTGCCCCATCTGTGGGTCTTAGACATGGTTTCGTTATCCACCCCATCGGAATGGGGGTTTTGCGGGGGCCAGGCCCCTTCGACTAGGCTCAGGGCAAGCCCGCACCCCCGCCATTGTCCTAAACTTGATGCCGATGAGAACTAGATTCCCGCGCATCCTCATTTTATTAATATAGATGTGAACGTAACAGTAACGCCTCGTAGACATTGCACGTCCGGTTTGCGCCCCTGCAGGGTTGGGTAACATTTTGCCTCCTCCAGTTGGGTTGACACTCGGGCCAGTCGGTCACCGGGGCCAGAAAGGATCCAAATCGATGCAAGCAGTGAGCCTTTCTTCCCAAGAGGGTCAATCCAGCCATGAGATCATGCTGACGAGTAGCGGTCGTCCCGGTGGCGGCGGTGGTGGCGGTCGTCCCGGTGGCGGCGGTGGTGGCGGCGGTCGCCCCGGTGGCGGCGGCGGTGGCGGCGGTCGCCCCGGTGGCGGCGGCGGTGGCCGTCCCAGTGGCGGTGGTGGCGGTGGTGGCGGCGGTCGCCCCGGCGGCGGCCCCGGCGGCCCCGGCGGCGGTGGTCGCCCTAGTGGTGGCCCCGGTGGCCCCGGCGGCGGCGGTCGCCCTAGTGGCGGCCCCGGTGGCCCCGGCGGCGGCGGTCGCCCCGGTGGTGGCCCTAGCGGCGGCGGTCGTCCCGGCGGTGGCCCCGGCGGTGGCGGTGGTCGCCCCGGTGGCGGTGGCGGTCGTCCCGGCGGGGGGCCCGGCGGCGGCGGGGGGCCCGGCGGCGGCGGTGGTCGTCCTGGTGGTGGCCCTGGTGGTGGTTTCGGTGGTGGCCCGGCTGTTGGCCGTGGTGGCAGTGGGCGCGGCGGCAGCGGACGCGGCGGGAGTGGCCGCGGTGGACGGAGTAACTTCCCCGAAGAGCGCGAAGGCAGCATGGGCGCCCGTGGTCGCCCCGGTGCCCGTGGCCCCGCTGTGCCCGTGCGTCCCCGTGGCCCCGTTGAGCTGATGAGCATCATGACCGTGCGCGAGTTCTCTGAGGCGACCGGTATTGGTGCTTCCGAGATTCTTAAGGCGCTGCTCAAGGGCGGTGTGCTTGCTAATATCAATCAGCAGATTGATTATGAGACGGCAGCCCTGATTGCCACCGATTTCGCAATCGAGACGACCGAGAAGGTGCCGGAACAGCTCGCTGGGATTGTTGAGAATGTCAAAGATGTGCTCAATGCCCAGACTGCTGAGGAGATGCGTACGCGCCCGCCGGTCGTGACCATTATGGGCCACGTTGACCACGGCAAGACGAAACTGCTCGATGCGATTCGTTCCGCCCGTGTGGCTGAAGGCGAGGCCGGTGGTATAACGCAGCATATTGGTGCCTACCAGATCGAGATTAACCAGCGCAAGATTACCTTCCTCGACACCCCCGGCCATGAGGCTTTTACCGCCATGCGCGCCCGTGGTGCCCAAGCCACCGATATCGTCGTGCTGGTGGTGGCCGCCGATGACGGCGTGATGCCGCAGACGCGTGAGGCCATTTCGCACGTTAAGGCCGCCGGTGTGCCACTGATCGTGGCGATCAATAAGATCGATCTGCCTGCCGCCAATCCTGGGCGCATCAAAGAGCAACTCGCTGCCGTGGGTGTCATCGTCGAAGACTTCGGCGGCGATGTGCCCTCCGTCGAGGTCTCGGCTCGCTCCAAAATCAACATTGAAGGTCTGCTCGAAATGATCCTGCTCGTCGCCGACCTGCAAGATCTCAAGGCGAACCCCAGTGCCCATGCGGTCGGGACGATCATTGAGGCCGAGTTGGATAAGAATCGTGGCTCGGTTGCCACGGTTCTCATCCAGAATGGCACGCTCCGCCCCGAAGATAACGTGCTCGTCGGCGGCGTCTCGGGCAAGATTAAGTCGATGTTCAGCGATAGCGGCAAACGCCTGCGCTACGCTGAACCCTCTACCCCCGTCGAAATCCTCGGCCTCGAAGGGGTGCCCCAGGCGGGCGATATCCTTCAGGTGATGGACGATCTCTCCATTGCCCGCGAGGTTGCGCTGCAGCGCACCCGCCAGACGCGCATGGAGGCGATTGGCGTGGTGCGCGGCACGACGCTCGAAGACCTCTTCAGCCAAGTGCAGCAGGGCAAGATCAAGGATCTCAACGTTATCCTCAAGGCCGACGTGCAGGGCTCCTTGGGCGCGATTGAGCATCAGTTTGGCCAACTCAGCTCCTCACAGACCGAGGTGCAGATCAAGGTCATCCACCGTGGCACCGGCGCAATCACCGAGGGCGATGTCAATCTCGCTGTGGCTTCGCAGGCGATCATCATCGGCTTCAACGCCCGCCCCGATCCCGCCGCTCGCCGCGCTGCCGAACAGCAGGGCATCGACATTCGCTTCTACAATATCATCTACCAACTCACCGACGATATTAAAAAGGCCATGGTCGGTATGCTCGCCCCCACCTTCAAAGAGGTGGTCGAAGGCTTCGCCGATGTACGCAACACCTTCCGTCTACCCTCGCGTGAAGTGGTGGCCGGCCTCTATGTCACCGATGGCAAGATCACGCGCACCGGCCAGAGCGTGCGCGTCCTGCGTAGCGGTGCTGTCCTCCACGACGGCAAGATTAGCAGCCTCAAACGCTTCAAAGACGACGTGCGCGAAGTAATCTCCGGCTACGAGTGTGGCCTCGTGGTTGAGAGTTTCACCGATGTCCAAGTCGGCGACAACATGGAGTTCTACCGCCAAGAGCGGGTTGAGGGAACATTTTAGCGGATGCGGGAGGGGAGAGGCGAGGATGCGGGAGGCCGCCTCTCCGCCTCTCCGCCTCACTGAAGATCATGAGCAAACAGCGCCTCCAACAGGTTGCCGACACCATTCAACAGATTCTCGGCACGGTCATCCAGAACGAAATCAAAGATCCGCGCGTCGGCTTCGCCACGGTCACCGGCGTGCAGGTCACTCCCGACCTGCAACGCGCCACCGTGCGCATCTCGATCATGGGCGATGCCGCCGAGCAGACCGCCACCATGGAGGGTTTGCTGCGCGCCCGCAGCTTCCTGCGCCGCCGCGTCGCCGAAGAGATGAGCCACATGCGCTTCGTCCCCGAACTGCGCCTCGTCCACGACACCTCGCTCGCCTACACCACACGCATTGAGGAGGTGCTACGCGAAGTGGAGCAAGAGCGGCGGGTGAACCCGCCAAAGCTTGACGAGGAGTGAAAGGGGGAGGGGTTTTAGGGGAGGGC
>RSAS01000441.1:6753-9385 GCA_003934145.1 Candidatus Viridilinea halotolerans
TAAAACCCCTCCCCTTTACTGAGGAGATCACCAAATGGATAAACTAGCACAATATCGCCAGTTCGTTCAAGAGATTCTCCAGGAGTATGCCGAGCGCAGGCCAGCCTATGGTGAAATTGAGATGGAGTTGACACTGGATGTTGAACACGATCACTATCAACTGTTGAGTTTGGGCTGGAATGATCTTGAACGCATTCATGGTACCCTGCTCCATGTTGATATTCGTGGGGGCAAGATCTGGATTCAGTATGACGGCACGGAAGAGGGCATCGCCAATCGTTTGGTTGATCTTGGCGTGCCAAAGAGTGAGATTGTGTTGGCCTTTCATCCGCCCTATAAGCGGCCCTATACGGGCTATGCGACTAACTAGTAGGGGGATGCGAGGGAACCAGGTTCCCTCGCGCACCCTTAAAGCGCATGGACGCCTACTTCAAAAAAGATCTCCCCTACAGCCACCGTGGCCAGCAATTCACCTTTGCGGTTGGCCATACGCTCTTCTCCTCTTTTCAGGTGGATGAGGGCAGCGATCTGCTCTTACGCACCCTGGAGCCAGCAACAATACCGGAGCGCATTCTCGACTTGGGCTGTGGCGTGGGCATTCTGGGCATTACGTTGGCGCGGCGCTTTGCAGCGGCGCAGGTGGTGCTGGCCGATGTGAACCTGTTGGCGCTGCGTTATGCGCGTCATAATGCCGTGCGCAACGGGGTGGAACATGCCCAGATCATCGGCAGCGTCGGCCTCGAAACGGTGCCGCCCGGCCCTTACGATCTGATCGTCTCTAATATTCCGGCCAAAATTGGCGATCTTGCCATTGAACAAGATTTCATTCTCGGCCCCCTCGCCCAACTGCGCGCCGGGGGCGAATATTGGTTTGTGGTGGTTAGCGGCCTCAACCATCTCATTCCGCGCCTTGGCCCGCGCCACGACTTGACGCTCAAGGCGATCAAGAAGCGGGCTGGTCACACCGTCTACCGACTGGCGCGCTGAGCAGTAGTTCGCTTGGGGCGCGGGGGCACGGCTCCCGCAAATCTCCTCCGCTGGCGGGGGCGCGGGGGCATGGCCCCCGCAAAATACCCCCAGAACCCACCCATTAATATCAAGGATATTACCCCCATGACAAACCCCAAAACCCTCTTTGACAAGGTGTGGGACGCCCATGTGGTGCGCCCTGAAACCGACGATACGCCGGCGGTACTCTATATCGATCTCCATCTGATCCATGAGGTCACGTCGCCCCAGGCCTTTAGCGAATTGCGCCAGCGCGGCATCAAGGTGCGCCGCCCGGATCGTACGCTGGGGACGATGGATCATAGTACGCCCACGACTCCGCGTAATGAACTGGGCATCATTCCGGTGATCGATCCCCAGGCGCAGAAGCAGTTGCAGCAGTTGCGTACAAATTGTACCGAATTTGGCATTATTCTGTTTGAACTGGGTAGCCTGAACCAAGGGATTGTCCATGTGATTGGCCCGGAGCAGGGTTTGACTCAGCCCGGCATGACGATAGTCTGTGGCGATAGCCACACCAGCACCCACGGCGCGTTTGGGGCGCTCGCCTTTGGCATTGGTACATCCGAGGTGGGCCATGTCTTGGCGACGCAGTGCCTCTTGCAGTACCGCCCCCAGACCTGCGCGGTGCGTGTGGAGGGAACATTGCAGGCGGGGGTGGGGGCCAAAGATATTATCCTAGCGCTGATTGCCAAATATGGCGTTGGTGGCGGCACGGGCCATGTCTTTGAATACATGGGTTCCGCCATTCGGGCGCTCTCGATGGAAGAGCGCATGACCATTTGCAATATGAGTATCGAAGGCGGCGCCCGGGCGGGCATGGTCGCGCCCGACGAGACCACCTTCGCCTACGTCGCCGGACGGCCCTACGCGCCGCAGGGGGCCGACTTTGAGGCAGCGCTAGCGCGTTGGCGCACGCTACCCAGCGACGAGGGAGCGCAGTTTGCCAAAGAGATGAGCCTCGACGCCAGCAGTTTAGCCCCCATGATCACCTACGGCACCAACCCGGCCATGGGTATCGCGATTGACGCCCCGGTGCCCACCTTGGCCGACATGCCCGACGCGGCGAGCCGCCAAGCGCTTGAATCGGCCTTGGCCTATATGGGTTTTGAAGCGGGTCGCCCGCTCTTAGGCCATCCGGTGGATGTGGTCTTCATCGGCTCCTGCACCAACTCGCGCATCAGCGATCTGCGCAGCGCCGCCGCCATCCTCAAGGATCGCAAAGTGGCCGCAGGTATTCGCGTGATGGTGGTGCCTGGCAGCCAGCGCGTCAAGCGCCAAGCCGAAGAAGAGGGGCTGGATGCCATCTTCAAAGCGGCAGGTGCCGAATGGCGCGAAGCGGGATGTAGCGCCTGCCTGGGCATGAACGACGACAAGGTGCCGTCGGGCAAGTATGCCATCAGCAGCTCCAACCGCAACTTCGTCGGACGCCAAGGCCCCGGCGCGCGCACGCTGCTCGCCAGTCCGCTTACGGCAGCGGCAGCCGCCGTGACGGGCTGCGTCACCGATCCACGCACCATGATGCTCTCTTAGGAGGGGGGGTGGGGGCGGCTGCGCCGCCCCCGGCGAGGGTTCGGGGGCACGGCCCCCGACGAATCTCCCCGTGCGGCGGGGGTTCGGGGGC
>RSAS01000441.1:9485-27563 GCA_003934145.1 Candidatus Viridilinea halotolerans
CGGCCCCCGACGAATCTCCCCGTGCGGCGGGGGTTCGGGGGCACGGCCCCCGACGCATCTCCCCGTGCGGCGGGGGTTCGGGGGCACGGCCCCCGACGAATCTCCCCGTGCGGCGGGGGTTCGGGGGCACGGCCCCCGACGCATCTCCCCGTGCGGCGGGGGCGTGGGGGCGCAGCCCCCGCAAAATCCACCCATATCCAAAGGAAAAAATATGGAACCGATAACGACCTTCAGCGGCAAGGCCGTCGCCCTGCCCATCGAAAATATTGACACCGACCAGGTAATTCCCGCAAGCTACCTCAAGGTGACCGACAAGGCGGGCTTGGCCGAAGGACTCTTTCAGGCGTGGCGCTACCTGCCCGATGGTTCGCTGAATCCTGAATTTCCGCTGAACCGCCCGGAGGCGCTTGGCGCAAGCATTTTGGTTGCCGGGCGCAACTTTGGCTGCGGTAGTTCGCGTGAGCATGCGCCGTGGGCTTTGCAGGGCTACGGCTTCCGCGCCGTCGTCGCCCCATCTTTTGCCGACATCTTCCGCAGTAATGCGCTGAAGATTGGCCTGCTGCCGGTGGCGGTTGATGAAGAGACTTACCACGAACTCTTGAGCCATATCGCCGAAGATCCCGGCACAACGATCGCGCTTGATCTGCCCAACCAGCGCCTGGTCATGCCGGGCGGACGGGCGGTGAGCTTCCCGATTGATGGTTTTGCACGCCACTGCTTGGTGCATGGCGTGGATCAATTAGGCTTTTTGCAGCAGCAAGAGGATGCCATTATTGCCTTTGAGGCGCAGCATCCGGTGGCGCTCAATACGCTGCGCGAGGCGTAGTGGGCGCATGCGAGGGAACCAGGTTCCCTCGCATGCTTCCGCCCTCCGGCGGGGGTTCGGGGGCGGCTTCGCCTCCCCCGAAGAACTCTTTTCTTTCGTTGTGGCGGCGAAGCCGCCACAACGAAAGAAAAGAGAAGGTTTGGGGCGCAGCCCCACAGACTTTATGGTTGTGGGGCGGCATCGCCGCCCCACAACCACCTCAACGGTACGATGCACAACGAATCTGAAGTAACCTGGGGTTGGCGCGAGGTGGCATTCGTGCTGGCTTCTACCCTGCTGGCGGCTGGTATTTTGGGCATGCTTGGGGGCAGCCTCAGTGCGGCCATGGGCTGGGAACTGGCGGGGGGCTTAGTCTCCCCGGCGCTCTATATCACCGGCACGGCGATCTACCTGAGCGCGGTGGGAGCGATCTACCTCTTTGCGGCGCGTCATGCTGGATGGGCCGCGTTGGGCGTCAAGAACGCCCGCCCGATCGATTACCTGCTGGTACCGCCGATCTTTCTTTTGGAGATAACCGCCCTGATCGCGGTCAACCTCGTGGTGGCCCAACTCGCTGGCGGTTTCGACAACCCCCAGGTGGAATCGATCAGTGGCGGGAATCCGTTGAGTCGCCTAGAATTGATCATGCTCTTTCTGCTCATTGCTGGCCTTGTGCCACTGGTTGAGGAGCTCTTCTTTCGTGGCATGCTCTACCCGCTGCTGCGCCAGCGCATGGGGGCTTTTGTGGCGATCACGCTCAACGCCGCGATCTTTGCCGCTGTCCATGTCTTCCCGCTGCTCCTGCCCGGCCTCTTTGTGGTTGGCCTCTTCCTGGCCTACCTGCGCGAACGCAGCGGCTCGATCTGGCCGAGTGTGCTGCTCCATGCGCTGCAGAATGGCTTGGCGCTGTTGGCGATTAGTGCTACGTTGGTCTGATGGGGCTGGGCTCCAAACCCTGCCGGGGGCGGGCGGATGCGCGGGAACCGGGTTCCCGCGCGCACCCTTGCTGGTGTTGGGGCTGCGCCCCAAACCCTGCCGGGGGCGGGCGGATGCGCGGGAACCGGGTTCCCGCGCGCACCCTTGCTGGTGTTGGGGCTGCGCCCCAAACCCCCACCGGAAGGATTAGGCGAAGCCGCCAACACCGAACCAAAAGTTGAAAGGTGACCCAAGAATGGCCAATATCCCTTGGACGCGCGACATCGGTAATGGACTGCGGATGTGTGCCGTGGGGGGACTAGAAGATATTGAGCGTGTGGCTGCGTTTGATGCGCTGATCCATGGCGCGGGTAGCGAGGTGACATGGTCTACATGGATGCGTGATCACCCTCATATGCGGGCGAGCGCCTGGCTTTTTATTGAGGAAGCAGCATCGCGTCAGGTTGTCGCGTCGCTCTGTCTGATTCCTTGGCGCATCCACTATGCTGGGGTTGAGCTACGCTCTGCCGAGATGGGGGTGGTAGGAACGCTACCCGCCTATCGCGGACGCCGGTTGCAGCACGTACTCAATCAGCGCTTCGCTGAACTGATCCATGCGGACGGCTTTGATCTGAGCCACATTCAAGGCATTCCCTACTTCTACCGTCAGTTTGGCTATGAATACGCTCTGCCGCTGGAAGCATGGTGGCGTCTAGAATTGCATATGGTGCCCTTAAACCCACCAACCAACGAGCAACTCTATTGTCGCCTCGCCAATCTGAACGACCTACCGATCCTTGAGCAACTCTACGCGCAGGCCGCTGCGGCGCTTGATGTTGCTGCGCTGCGCGATGAGGCGGTTTGGCGCTTTCTGTTGGGGCCAGCGCTGCTCACCGAGACCGCAGCCGAGACGTGGCTGATTTGTGATATGAGCGGTACGTGTATGGGCTATTTCCGTGTCGCTCGTCAGGGCTTCGGCGACGGCTTGATTGTCGCCGAAAGCTCGTTGCTCAGCCCAGAAGCGGCCCGCGTGGCTCTCGCCCATGTGCGCCAACTCGCCGAAGATCGCGCCAAACCCTTCGTGCGCCTTAACCTTCCCGCCGCCACAACGCTTGTCGTCGTGGCACGCAGTCTCGGTGCCCACGACGGGAACAGCTATGGTTGGCAAATACGCCTACCGAACCCGCTAGGGCTCTTACGCAAACTCGCGCCGGTCTTGAACCAACGCATCGCGGCGAGCATCTACGCTGGGCTGACGCGCGACATCGTGCTGGATTTCTATCGCCATGCCTGCCGCTTGCGTTTTACGGACGGGGCGATCAGCGCAGTTGAAGCGGTAGAGCCAGGAACCTCTGCCGATCTACAACTGCCGCCACAACTCTTCGCGCCGCTGCTTCTCGGCCACCGCAGCCTTGCCGAGATGAATCCGATGTATCCTGACGCCTCTGCGCCGGGTGCGTCGCGCCCGCTGATTGAGTTGCTCTTTCCCACGTTGCGGGGGTGGCTCTATATGCCCTATTAGTTTTTTGGCGGAGGGGATTCTTCGAGGGCCAAGCCCCCAAACCCCCGCCGGACGGGGGATGCTGCGGGGGCCACGCCCCCGCTGAACGGTAGGGCTACGTCAAAGTCACCTCCGGTGGGGGTTCGGGGGAGGCGAAGCCTCCCCCGAAGAACTTTCTTTCTTTCGTTTTGGCGGCGAAGCCGCCAAAACGAAAGAAAGAAGAGGGTTTGGGGCGCAGCCCCAACGACTTTAACGTAACCCTAGCTGAACGGGGGGATGGGGCCACGCCCCATCCTTCATGTTGTGTTGCATTGGGGCGGCGCAACCGCCCCAATGCAACACAACAACATACTAATAGCCCAAGATTGCCACTTGGGTCAGCGCTTCGGCTTCGCTTAGGCCGCCGTGGGCGCCCTTAAACTTCAGCGGGAAGCGTTTATCCTCCCACCAAACGCTCACGTTGGGATGGGGCAGAACGACGATATTGCCCACACGACTCAGGAAGCGGGGGCTGCTGCTGGGGCCGAAGAAGCCCGCGTTGATCAGTTCCTCAGTGGGATAAACCTCGGCTTGGCCCGCGAGTGCCGTGCGTAGTGCTTCAATGATACCTGAACGGCGATCTTCATTTATATAGAGAAAAAGATCGCGGTTCGAGCCGCTGGGCGCAATGGGTAGCCCGTCGCTGCCTAGCGGTGTTGCGGCCACCAAGCTCGGCACGAGCCGGTTGAGCAGCAACGTCTTGGATGGCTGCACCGCAATCTGGCCATGGTCGGCAATGAGCATCAGCAATACCCGACGTCCTAAACTGCTCAGGGCCGGATGCAGCCAACGCTCCAGCGTGGTCAGGATGGTATCAATCTCCGCAGCAACGTGGGGCGCTTCGGGGCTGTAGCTGTGAGCCAGCATGTCGGCGGTATCGATATAGAGCATGTGGTAGTGCGGCCCGCGCTTCTTCTTCAGGCGCAAGTGGAGAATCGTAAGCGCCTCGGACAGTGTACGGAAAGGGATCAACTTGGCCCCCGCACAGACCGTCGTCGAGAACGAGGAATGGGCGTAGCTCGTATGTTGGTAGATGGTTGACGCGATGCCGTGGCTGGCCAAGCGCTGGTAGAAGGTGGTGGTGGGAAAGATAGAGGCCGGTGCGACCCCCGCCTCAGCCAACGTTTCACGCTGCTTATCGCCCGCAAACGAAAAGAGCAGCGGGGCAATCACGCGGTTGCACTGCGGCTCATAGAAGAACCACTCAAAGACCCCCGACGCGCCCGGCGTTAGGCCAGTGTGCATCAACGTCACATGGGCCGCCGTCGTTGAGGGGAACATCGTCGTGAGGCGCGAGACGACACCCTGCTGCACGAAGCGTTGCAAAAAAGGATGTTCTGCCGCATAGGGTTCAAAAAAGCGCCAGCCAAGCGCATCCACAAAGACCAGCACCACCGTCTCGTGGTGTGCCCCCAGATCCCCCAGTGCCGCTTCGGGCAAGCCACCCCGCCCTTGGCCGCTCATAATCCGTTCGATCGTCGCGGGAAGGTTAGCAAAGCCATAGTCAGTATAGATCGGGCGCACAAAACCGGGGCCAAAACGGGCGGCAGCGGTGGCAGCAAGGGATGCAACATTGAGCATGGTGGGATCTATCCTGGCTAGTGCAGTCGTTGGGGGTTTTGGGGCCAAGCCCCCAAACCCCCAGGGGGACGAGTGGTTTTTGGGGGCTAAGCCCCCAAACCCCCAGGGGGACGAGTGGTTTTTGGGGGCCAAGCCCCCAAACCCCCAACGACGCCGCTCGGCTACCCATCCACTTGCCACGCCAAGGTTTCACCGGCGTAGAAGGGGACAACTTCGCCATAGCGGGCGGGTACCTGCCACGGTGCTTGGCGTAAGGTAACAAGCTTATTCGGAGGGGTAAAGCCATAGACCGCACGGGCATTATCGCTGACAAAGGCTTGGAGGCGATCAAGGGCGTTGTGGCGGGCAAAGAGCTCAGCAAGAATGGGAAGGATTACCGGGGCGGTAAAGACCCCCGCTGCGCATCCGGCAGTCTCCTTGCGGTCGATCGGATGGGGGGCCGAATCGCTACCAAACATCAAGCGCGGTCGGGCGGCGAGGGCGGCTTCTAAGAGCGCTGCCCGATCCTCGGGACGCTTCGCAATCGGCTTACAGAAGAGATGCGGGCAGAGCAAGCCCCCGGCCACATCATCGAGCGTAAGCAGCAAATGGTGCAGCGTCACGGTAGCGGCCAAATTGGAGTAACGCTCCAATAGCGTCAACGCCTCCGCCGTCGTGATATGCTCCATCACAATTGTCAACTTGGGGAAGCGTTGCGCCCAATGCGCATAGACGGGCAAAAATTCGCTTTCGCGATCCAAAACAAAGCCATGGCTCTCGCCATGGACAAGCAACGGAATGCCCAAGCGCTCAAGTATGGCCAAGGTTGGCTCTACCGCCGCCAGATCGTTCACGCCACCGGCACTATTGGTTGTCACCCCATCCGGGTAGAGCTTGACCCCAATAATATGGGGTTGGGCGGCCCGCAAGATCTCTTCAGGATAGGGTTGAAAAAAGAGCGTCATCAGCGGCGCAAACTGATGTGGCGCGGCGGCGTCCAACACCGCCTGCCGGTAGGCCAAGAGCCGTTCCAGCGACGTAACTGGCGGCACCAGATTGGGCATCACCACCGCTGCCGCAAAATCACGCGCACTCAGCGGGGCCACCGTCTGGAGCATCGCCCCCTCGCGCAGGTGCAAATGCATATCAAGGGGCGCATGTAGTTTGATTTCCATGCGTCCTATTGTAACGCAAGCAGCAAGGGTGCGTGCGAACGGACGCAGCCGCGCCGTGCGGCGGGGGCGCGAGGGAGGCAACGCCTCCCCCGCACAACTGCTCTTGTATCGTGTTGGCGGCGCAGCCAGCCACCAGCACGATACAAGACAACGAGAAGTTTTATGCTATCATGCAGGCCAAGTGCGCAGCACCGCCACCAGCGGTTTGGAGGGAGGGCATGAGCGATCCGCGTGACGAATTCAACCAGCACGATCACAAGACCCAACGCCTACCAGCCAATGAAGGGCAGCCGAGCGGCGAAACGCGCCGCACCGAGCGACTTGCCCCTTCGGGTGATGAATGGACGCAGACCGAGCCGGTGAACCCAGGATGGCGCAAGGAGCGTTCAGGTACACGGCGCGCCCCTCGACGCAATGCGCTGCCTAGCTCGCCCCAGGAATTTCAACTCTGGATGCAGGCCGGTGGCTGGCGTTATCTCGCTGGCGTCGCCGCACTCTTCGTCGTGCTGCTTATTGCCCTGCTCGCCTTCTCACGCAATGAACAGCGCGAAGCAGGCTTCGATTTCCAGATCACGGCACCCACCGTTGGTGCTCCGGTGCTTGGAAACAGCCCCAGCGACGACACGCTAGAGCCGCCGCCCTCCGCACCGCCCCCCGCGCCGCCGCGCTTCGTCGTGACCGGCACAGGCAGCCAGGGGCTCTTTTTGCGCTCCCAACCTTCGACCAGCGGTGTGATCCATACAACCCTGCCGGAGGGTACGGTAGTTGAGCAGATCGGCGATGATATTCCCCAAGCCGACCGCCTTTGGCGCCAAGTCCGCGCCCCCGACGGGCGCGATGGCTATGTAGCCGCCGAATTTCTCACGTTGGCACCTTGAATTGGAAAAAGAGCATAACCTATGGCCAAAAAAGCAAACAAACCGACCCAGCCCAATCCGGCCTTGCGCCTTTCGACGCTTGGCCCGCACGTAAACCAACTTGCGACTTCAGATGCAGCCGACAACGAGCGCTTCGCGCATGAACTGAACCGCCTAACGGTGGGGCTCAAACCGGTTTCGTTCCTGCCCATTCTGGTCAATACGCTGGCTGCGCTGCCGAAAGCGCAGCAGCAACCCTTGACCAAACCCGTGGTGGCTTGGCTGGCGGCACAGGGCTTGATCCAGCCGTTACAGGAACTTGAGGCGAAACAGACCTTTGTTGGCCCCAGCCGCACCTTGGCACGCCACTGGCTTGCGGCGGGTGAGGTGAGCCTAGCACCGATTGAAGTAGTTCAGCCTCAAGATCTCTTCATTCGCGGCTATAAATTTGGCAGCCCCTCGCAAGCCTCGGTTGCCCTCTTCTGGTACAAAGATGAGCGCCGCCGCAATGTGCATCTGCTCAACTGCCTGCTTGACTATGAGCCACCCTGGGAAGGCTCACTGAAAGACATTTCCTACCATACGTTCCGTGATGTAGAGGCTGCTACGCAGCGCTTGGTAGCCGCTTGGGGCGAGTTCCTCGCGGGTGGCAAAGAGCTTGATCTGGCACACACGATGTACCACATCTGGGGGGCGCTGCACCAGAGTCGGGCCCAAGCGATTCGCCTCCCCGCCGATTTCATCAAGGTGCGGGCGCAGCTCGTACCGGCGCTCTGTGCCTTTCCGCCCCATCCAGACATGCCCGCGCTGAACGCGGATGAACTGGAAACGATGGCGCACCAAGGCCGCAGCCCCGAACAGATCAACGCCCATGAACGCGAGTATGGCTACCAGACCCGCCTACCCGATGGGTCGATTGTGCGTATAGGCTCATTGGACGACTGAGCGACTTTGAGATACGAAAGCAAATCGTTACCAAAGTACTAGACTAAGTACTCCCAATGACTCGGTACTTTCAGACTATTGTGCCATGGCACATAAACCAGTATACTGCTATCAGTGAGCTAACGCTTACGGAAGTCCACACGAAGAGCGGCGGTGAGCTAAGTTTTCCATAGTTGCTTGCTCAGCCAATCTTCGCAATTCACGCCTTGTCGGTCATTCGCAATTTTTGTTGGTGTCAATTTTAGGAGGACTACCATGCTTCGCAGCTTTTTCGCCAAAGAAGAAGGCCAGGGTCTCGTTGAGTACGCGCTTATTCTGGTTCTGATCGCTATTGTTGTTATCGGCGTCCTGACCTTCCTCGGTGGCCAAGTCTCGCAGGTGTTCTCGAACATCACTAGCGGCCTCGACACCTAATTCACGTTCTGCCGCCAGTGCCCGTGACGTTCCAGTAATCGTGTTTCGTCATCTTTAAGGAGAACTCCCATGCTTCGCAGTTTTTTCGCCAAGGAAGAAGGCCAGGGTCTCGTTGAGTACGCGCTTATTCTCGTCCTCATCGCCATTGTTGTTATCGGTGTTCTGACCTTCCTCGGTGGTCAGGTCTCGCAGGTCTTCTCGAACATCACCAGCGGCCTCGACACCTAGTCCCAACGGTTCACAACGTTTTCAGCCGCGCCTCCCGGTTTCCGGGGGGCGCGGTTTTCTATTGTGGGCGCGAGAGTGTACGCGAGAACCAAGTTCCCGCGTACACCCTCTGAGGGCGGGACGCTTTCGCTCCCTAGAGCCGCCCCATGCGCATGAACGTAAGGGGCCTGCGGCTCCTAAAATCCCGCCGGAAGGGGAAATTTTTCGGGAGCCATGCCCCTTCGACTAGGCTCAGGGCAAGCCCGAACCCCCGCGGGCCTGCCGCCAGAGGCTTACCTTAATGCGTATGGGGAACTGCCCTCGAATCCCCACCGCAGGTGCTAGGCGACTGCCGGCGTTTGACAAAACGCCCTGGCCGGTGTACAATGCGGCCCGTTGGGTTGCTGTGTATTGGCCGGAGTGGCGGAATTGGCAGACGCGCTACGTTCAGGGCGTAGTGAGGGCAACCTCGTGTGGGTTCAAATCCCACCTTCGGCACCAACACAAATCAGTTAGTGGGGCATAGTTTAACGGTAGAACGCCTGACTCTGGATCAGGTAGTTGGGGTTCGAGTCCCTGTGCCCCAGCCAATACATCCTTTCCGACGTCATTGCGGCGTCGGAATTTTTGTTTTGTGGGGAGAATAAGCCGATGTATGTCATTAAAGTTGGCGGTAGCGCCGGTAACAACTATGATGCGCTCTGTGATGATGTGGCTGCCCGTTTTGCCCAAGGTGAGCGGATGGTGTTGGTGCATGGCGGTTCGGACGAGACGAATCGTTTGGGTGAGGCGCTCGGCCATCCGCCGCGTTTTGTTACCTCGCCAAGTGGCTATACGAGCCGCTACACCGACCGACGCACGCTGGAGTTGTTCATGATGGCGGCGGGCGGGGTGGTCAATAAGTCGCTCGTGGAGCGCCTCCAGGCGCGTGGCTGCAACGCCATTGGCCTCAGCGGTCTCGATGGGCGCCTGCTGAGCGGCAAGCGCAAAGCAACGATTCGCATCGTCGAACAGGGGCGGCAGCGCATGCTGCGCGATGACTGGACGGGGACAATTGAGCAGGTGAATAGCGATCTGCTAAGCCTGTTGCTCAGCGCCAACTATTTGCCAGTTGTGGCGCCGCTGGCATGTTCCGAGGCGGGCGAGGCACTCAATGTGGATGGCGATAGGGCGGCGGCAGCCATTGCGGCGGCCTTGCATGCCGAAGCACTCCTGCTGCTCTCCAACGTTCCCGGCCTGTTGCGCAACTTCCCCGACGAAGCCTCGCTGATCGCCCACATTCCCCAAGCTGATCTGGAGCAGTACCTACCCTTTGCCGAAGGGCGCATGAAGAAGAAGGTCTTGGGGGCGCAAGAGGCGCTGATCGCCGGTGTCGGGCGCGTCGTCTTGGGCGATGCCCGCCAAGCGGGATGCGTCAGCGCAGCACTCGCGGGGGCCGGGACGGTGATTGGCTAGCTGCTATAATAAGAGGGTGTGCGAGGGAACTAGGTTCCCTCGCACACCCTTCCTAACAATCACTTTTGTTGTAAGGAGTCCCCCGTGCATCCACCCGCTGCTCCACGGCGTGCAACGCTGTTTGTTACCTGCATTGTTGATCAGGTCTACCCCACCATTGGCCAGGCGAGTGTGCATCTGCTGGAGCGCCAAGGGGTGGAGGTGCGTCTCCCCAAAGGCATCACCTGTTGCGGGCAGATGGCCTTTAACGCCGGTTTTCGCGATGAGAGCTACGCGATTGCGGCGCGCACGATTGAGGTGCTGCGCGGCCAGGGCGATGTGGTGCTGCCTTCGGGCTCGTGTGCGGCGATGATCCGCCACCTTTATGCGGAACTTTTTGCCCACAGCCCCTACGCTGGCCCCGCCGCCGAGTTGGCCGGGCGCACCTACGAACTGACCGAATACCTTGTGGATGTGTTGGGGGTGCAGCAGGTGGGGGCGCGCTACGACGGGCGCATTGCCTACCACGATGCCTGCCATGGCCTACGCTTCCTGGGATTGGGAGATCAGGCGCGCACCCTGCTCAACGCGGTGAATGGTGCAGAACTGCGCCCCCTCGATGGTTGCACCGAATGCTGCGGCTTCGGCGGCCTCTTCGCCGTCAAACAGGCCGCCATCTCCGAAGCGATGCTCGCCCGCAAACTGAGCCAGATCAGCGCCAGCGGTGCTGATCTCATCGTCACCGGCGATGCCTCATGCATGACCCAAATTAACGGAGGCCTCTCGCGCCAGGACCAGAGCGTCCGGACACGCCACATTGCCGAACTCTTGGCGAATATGGTGTAGATAGAGAGCGGCGAGGGAACCTAGTTCCCTCGCATCCCTTGGAGTCGGCCCTCGTCAATGCCACCAGCTTGAATGCAGAGCAATCTGCGTTCAAGACCGTAACTTTTTGCCCTTTTTTGCGGTATATACATGAGCGCCGTAATCCAAGGAGGGCAAACGCCATGAGCCTTGACCATGACGGGATCTTCAAGCAACTGTTAAGCGCCTTTCTCGTCGAGTTTCTCGAACTCTTTGCGCCCGATCTACTGGCGCAACTCGATCCTAGTGAACTGCGTCTACTGCCCACCGAGTCCTTTGTGAACCTGCTCGATCCCGACCGACGCACGGCGGATCTGCTGATTCATGCCAAAATGCGCGGCAACCCAAGCGCCATCCTGATCCACCTGGAGCATCAAGCGCAAAACGACGACCTGCTTGATCGGCGCATGTTTCGCTACTTCGCACGCTTCTACGACCACTACGATCTCGTCGTCTGTCCGGTGGTGCTCTGCTCCTACCCATCGCCACGGCGTGCCGCAGCGCACAGCCACCGCCTGCATTGGCGCGACTACCTAGGCCACACCAACCCCCTCGCAGCCGCCTTGATGGCGCGTATGCGCATTGCCCGCCGCGAACGTTGGCAGGTCAAAGCCGCCGCCCTCAAACAGATGGTCGGTTTGACTCTCAACGCCGAACAGCGACGTATGCTCGCTGCATTTATCAGTATCTACCTGCCACTCAAGCCCCACGAGTCCGCACAGTTCGACGCCGACGTGGCGACGTGGCAGCCCCAAGTGAAGGAGCCAGTCGTGGAATTTATCTCTGAATGGGAACAAAAGGGTATCGAAAAAGGGATCGAAAAGGGGCGCTGCGATCTGCTCCTCTATCAGTTAGAACATCGTTTGGGGCCAGTGCCCGAATCGTTGCGCCAACAGATTACCATGCTCACCCCGGAGCGGCTCTTGGCCTTGAGTGCGGCGCTGTTTGACCTGACAAGCCTGGAGGCGGTGCAGGGTTAGGTTGATCAAGCCGCGTCGTCAAATAACATCATGGTCTGAATCTCACAAAATCGTAGCCGAGATAAGGATTCGGCTCAGTGCGTCGTAGGTCGAGGTGGTCGTGCCGTCGCTCAGCCGGTTGCCCGCCGCGTCGTAGCTCCAGCCGATCACCTGGTTCGCTGCGTTGTAGCTTTGGGTCATCGTGACGCCGTTGGTGGTGGCGCTGGTGCGGTTGCCCGCGAGGTCGTAGCCGTAGGCGTACGTCTCGCCGGTGCTGTAGGTCGCCTCCGTGAGCCGGTTGAGGCCGTCGTAGGCGTAGCTGATGCTGCGCACACGCGGCGTGGGGCTGCCACTGCCACCGCCATCCATACGCGCCTCGTCGCCTATCGCGACGTTCTGGCTGAGCGCGATCTCATGCGGGCTGAGGGCGCGGTTGTAGATCCGCACCGCGTCGATCCGTCCGGCGAAGTATTCGCCCCACGGGCTGTTGCCGCCCATGCGTAGCGCACCGCTCGTCGTGACGATCGTGCCGCTCGCTGGGGTCACCCCCGCGACTGCGCCATTGACATAGAGCACTAGGTTGAACCGCGGGGCTGACGTAGCTGCGAGTGCGGTGGTTAATTCGCAACTTTCGCCTATCCTCTTACAAAGCCGAGATTTGCGAGACCTTCAGCCAAGGCTTCGAATTGTGCTACTCTTTCCACGTCGTAGTTGATCGAAAACGTAAACTCTGGTTCATCACTAAACAAATGCAATATAGAGAGCGGCGAGGGAACCAGGTTCCCTCGCCGCCCCTTACCGACAGCTACCGTGCAACAAGAGGCAGGTAGACGAGGGAACCTAGGTTCCCTCGCCGCCCCTTACCGACAGCTACCGTGCAACAAGAGGCAGGTAGACGAGGGAACCTAGGTTCCCTCGCCGCCCCTTACCGATAACTACCGCGCCACGAGTGGCAAGTAGACCGGGAAGGTTATCTTGGTCGGAAGGCTACGCATCCCTTCGAGTGGCAGAGCCGGGCCAGCACTGATGCTGTAGTAGCCCGTAACAGCCTCTTCGTCAAGGTGAGTGACGGTGACGTAGAAGACTTGACCGGCTTTGACGCTGAGCGGAACGACGAGATAGTCGTTGCCGGTGGGTTGTGCATCGAGTATGTCCACTATGTCGATGCTGCCATCTTCGCTGAAGATGAAGACCACAGGATCCATGCCCAGGGCTAGGTCGGCAACGCGAATCACGATGTTGCCAGCCCCACCTTCAGGCACGGTGAGCTTGAAGGTGTCGCCATCGTCGGCAAAGTCGATCCGTCCGCCAACAGGGCTGTTGTCGAGCGGCAAGGGGGTTGCTGTGTCAAGTTCTTCGGTGTGGTCATCCTCCTGCCAGCCCCGTACCGTAATCTGGGTTGCGGCGTGGCGCTGGAAGTTCTCGGTCAGTGTCACTGGCGCGGGCGGGTTGCTGCCGCGCTGCAGTTGGTAGCTGGCGAGAGTGGTTTTGGCCGTACCAGCGCGATTGTCAAAGTCCACTAAGACGTAGTATTCGCCATCTCCTTCATAATCGAAGATGCCAGTGTACTCGCCATCATTAGCAACCGCATCGGGTGCATTACCATCATCGTGGAGCATGATGGCACGCTCGCTGCCGTCAGGGGTGACCAGGCGGGCAGTGACGTGTAGGCCGGTAACGAGGACTTCGCGCTGTAGCGAGGCGCGTACGATGATGGGATCGGGGTAGTTGACGAGTGCGCCATCCACAGCGGCAACCGTGGTGGTATAGGCAAACTCACCTTCGGCGGCGGTCGCTTCGATCCAGTAGAAGATGAAGAGTTCACGCGCATCTGCGGTTGCCACCAGCTTCCAGGTGCCCACCTTCAGGGTCGTACCCTCCAGCGTCGCAGTACAGACGGTGGTGACATCGCGGGGATCGCCCCCGTCGTCGTCCACTGCACACTGCAACTGCACGTCATTGCCGTCGGGATCACTGAGGGCAACGGTGGCGTCACCAAGTTGGCCATCAATGACGGCGAAGAGGTCAACACTGCCCAGCGTGGAGTCAACGGTGAAACTCACCTCTTGCGTTGCTTCGGCTTCGACCAGCATAACATCTTCGGCCAGATCGAAGATGAGTTCAGGCGTCGTCGTTTGGCGCATCTCCTGCAGCGCCGACGCGAGCCCACTGCGCCCACTGCCACCAACTGCCTGGTAAGCACCCTCAGTGGTGAGCGCCAACTGTTGCAGGATCGACTCAGAGGCAGCGTTGCTTGGGTAGGCGAAGGCAAAGATGGGCACACCAGCCGCTTGGTAGGCACCAGCCTGGGCAAACGAAGGATTACCCGTCGTCTCGGCGCCACCAGTGATCAGGATGACATAGCGATTGAGGCTCTCCGGCAGATTGCCCAACGCGGTCTGTAGGGCGGCACTAAGATCAGCAGCGCCACTCGCCTGCGGCGTAATCCCGTTCAACGCATTCTTCAGCGTGGTGCGATCCGCAGCACTATTGATGGTGAGTGGCGCTTGGACGACCGTAGGTGTCGCACCGAAAGCAATAATGCCGATGGTGTCACCGATGTTCGCCGCATCGATCTGCTGGCTCACCGCGTCTTTGATCGTGGCAAGCACTTGCGTATTGCTGATGCGTGCCGAATGATCAATCACAAACTGACGCACCACCCCGGTGGTATTCTGGGCCAGTGCCGCCTGCGGACCAGTGGTGTGGATGACCTGACCCGCGCTGTTGAGCCAGTTGATGGTCATTGCGCTACGCGCCGCCTGACGCGCCGTCTCGTTGACCAGCGTAACGCGGTGGGTCTCATTTGGCCCGGGGGCAACAGCGGCCAATTCGGGCCAGTGGAGGCGCGTAGGAGTGCGGTTGCGCTGGCCATCACGCGGGTCTTCGCTCGGCGGACGTACCAGCGTCTCCCAAGAACTGGCACCAAAGATGCGATGCTGGGCGGTATTGCGCGTATTGTTGCGTGCGGTCGAGAAATTGCCCCAGCGCAGATCGCCCGACTGCCCACCGTCAGGATTGTTGCCCGCATCATCGCCATTGTTCATCATCGCGTAGGGCACAGGGGTGTCGCCCACACAGGGACCACCGGGATCATTGGGATCGCATGGCTCTTCCGAATTGCGGTACTCGTCGTAAAGGCCGTAGAAGTAGTGGCCCCACTCGTGGCCGAGCGAGCCAAAGCCGCCGACTTGGGCCCAACCGTCGCTCGTTAGGTAGAGTTGGTCGTTGAAGACATCGCACATGTTGACCTGATCGCCCGGACGACCATAGCCGCTTACGTTGGCCGAGGGGTGGCAGGTCGCAACCCAGACAATGTGGGCGCTATCCTTATTCGCGCCGCCCAGGTAGATCTTCACATTGCCGAGTTTCTGTGCTCCGTTGGACATCTCGTAGACCGATTCGGCAAAGTAGCGCAGAATGCGTTCGTAGTTGGCACGCAACTCAGGTGTCACCTCATTACGGTAGAGCGAGATGGTGACATCAAAGGTGCGCGAGGTGCGATCACCCGATTCGCGCGTAGCTACAGCACTCCAAGCCGATGCGCCTGCCGCATTGATCGCTTTCACCCGGTAGCGATAGGTGGTCTTACTCGCCACGCTATCATCCACAAATGTGGTTGCGCCATTGCTCACATCGGCGAGCTTAGCCCAGGTATCGCCGGTGGCCGGGGCACGTTGGATCTCAAAGCGCGGCGCACCGCCACCGTTCCATGCTAGGTTAATCTGGCCATTACCGCCCAAAGAGGCGCTCAGATTGGTTGGCGCAGCAGGGGGCGCAAGGCCCTCAATGCGTACATCATCAACCTGCCAGAACCAGTCATAGGTGGCGTTGTAGTAGCGGAAGCGCACCAAGACATTGGCTTTGCCCGCCGCATGACGCGAGATGTCTAGCTCCACTGGCCCGTCGAAGTTGGCCGTCTTGCGCCAAACATTCGTCCAGTTCGCTCCGTTATCGCTACTGACATCTACATCAGCCGTTGCGCGTGTCTGCACCAAGAAGGATGTCTTGAAGCTCAAACGCACCGCCTGGGCTGCAGCAAAATTGAGCAGCGGCGTTTGTAGGCTGGCGTTCATAGGAACATCGCCTGCGAGATCGCTATCGACCATAGCGAAGGTGCCTGTGCCGCCCGTGCGATTGGTACGCGCGCGAGGATCGTCGAAACGCCATGTCGCACCCGTGGCCGGGTTCAGCGTCCAATTGGCGGGTGCAGCATCAAAGCTTTCGTTAATTGACGTGACACCCACACATTCCGAGGTCGTCACCTGGGCCACATTGCTGGGATCGGAGGGATCGCCCCCCGCCAGCAGCGCCACAACGCGATAACTGAGCGTTGAACCACATGCAGCCCGCTCATCACGCGTACTGGTGCTATTGGCGGGCAGCGTACTGAGCGTTGCCCAGTTGGTACCATCGGCTGAACGCTCAACGCGGAAGCCGGTCTCGTTGGTACTCCTATCAACCCAACTGAGCGCTACCTGACCATTCGTAAGCTGAGCGCTCAAATTGGTGGGCGCACTCGGCTTGGGCCGGGCCACTTCAGCCGTCACCTGAATATTATCGAGTTGCCAGAACCAATCGTAGTTGGCATTGTAGTAGCGGAAGCGCAGGATAACGTTTGCTTGGCCCAACGCTGCGACAGGTAGACCAAGGCCAATCTTCCCGCTTGACTGCACCGTCTGCTGCCAGAGATTGACCCAAGTGGTTCCGCCATCAACGCTGTAGTCAATCGCCGCCGTCGATTGGCCATGGGGCTGAAAAATGTGATCGAAACTTAGCCGCGCATTCGCCGCGCCACTCAGACTAAAGGCGGGGGTACGCAACTCCGTATCCATTGCCGCCCGTCCAGCGTGGTCGCTATCGGCAATCGCAAAGCCGCCGCTCCCACGCGTCATGTTTGTGCGGCTACCTGGGTTATTGAATGTCCAGCCGGGCCCGCTTGCGGGCAGCACCGACCAACCCTGGGGTAGCGCATTGTTGTCGAAGTTGGCCAACGGTAGCCCAATATCCGCCAAATCTGCTGCCGCCGCTTGCCGGGGCAACATCACAGGCAGCACTGACGCGAACGTGACAAAGAGCAAGAGGGCAAGGTGGAGCGTGAGACGAAGGGTGTGCTTTCCGGTCATGGTTTACTAACCTTTCTGCAACATTACAATATGGTTTATGCAACCAACACGCGACAGGTACCAACCAGTGCGGTTCCTCCTTTCTCGCCTACGTGTGGGCCGACAACCATGGAACCAAGGGAGATCTAGCACCCGCTACTTCTCACGATGGTACGCCACGCTAAATATAATACACTATGCTGAGCCCTGGCTCAACTCTGAACAGTTACCCTAAACAAGGCCCGATAGGCTCAGGTAGCATCCGCAGATGACGCAGGTGAGGAAGCAATAATCTGCGTCATCTGCGGATATTACCTGAGCCTGCTGGGACTTTGCAACCGCCATGTATATCCAAGCGGCACGACTCGACAACTTGCCATTATGCTGTACAATGAGCAGAACGTAAATTTTATGTGGAGAAAACTACTATGAAAGCTCGTGATTTCATCCAAGATGGCGAGTGTGTTATCGTTGTATTTACCACAGGTCACAAGTTGGAAATTAACAAAGACCACTCCGGATTTACTGGGAATTGGCCAATTGACCCGCACAACAAAATTGATCGCGTTATCATATACTATAGAAATGAATTGGCTGGAAAGAATAATGTTTTCTTGGCGACATTTGAAGAAGCTGTTCTCTCTGACGACAAGGAAAGATACGAGCTACGATTAAGCCACATACAGTATGCTGGAGAGACAGTTCTGAACTGGTACGAGTTTGCTGATACAGGGCCAAATCCCATACGTTACCTGCCGTAGGGAGTGCTTGATCACCGGCCAGCGACAAAATATTAGCAAGTGCATTCGAACGAGATATATCTGCCTGCCAATGGGAAGGCAAAGGCCGGTGAGTCTGGTTTGACTTCCCTTTGGTTCCGCCGCAGGTGCGATCCAGGCTGTAGCCGATGGCCCGCCGGGTGCAACCGTACTGGCGGGCGAGGGCCGCCATGCCGCCATGCCCCACATTGCCGAACGTTTGGCGAATATGGTACAATAACCAGTGGCGTGCATTGAATGCACGCCAATCATTTAGCTTGGAACCTTAGCACTCTCCGCAGGAGAGTGCTAAGGCGGGTTGTGGGGGGCCATGTTCCCCGTACGCCCCCTTGCGGAGCAGGGGGAACCCGGTTCCCCCTTGGGGGAACCGGGTCCCCCCGCGAAGCCACCAAGTTCCCCCAAGGGGGGTACGGGGGAACCGGGTTCCCCCGCGAAGCGCCCACAAGGGGGTGCGGAGGAACCATGTTCCCCCGCGCAGCGCCCCCACGGGGGTACGGGGGAACATGGTTCCCCCGCGCA
>RSAS01000441.1:27663-29204 GCA_003934145.1 Candidatus Viridilinea halotolerans
TGGTTCCCCCGCGCAGCGCCCCCACGGGGGTGCGGGGGAACATGGTTCCCCCGCGAAACCACCAAGTCCCCCCGAGGGGCACGGGGGAACATGGTTCCCCCGCGCAGCGCCCCCACGGGGGTACGGGGGAACATGGTTCCCCCGCGCAGCGCCCCCACGGGGGTGCGGGGGAACATGGTTCCCCCGCGAAACCACCAAGTCCCCCCGAGGGGCACGGGGGAACATGGTTCCCCCGCGATTTCACAACGCGACGGGGTGCAGTATGGCAGCAGGCCTTACTGAACGGCGACAGTTCATTTTGAAATTGGTAGTGCAAGAATTTGTCGAGACGGCCCTGCCGGTCGCCTCGGATACGTTGGTGCGTAAATATCGCCTCGGTGTCTCGCCAGCCACGGTACGCAACGAGTTGGCTACCTTGGAGGATTTGGGCTACCTGACCCACCTGCACACCTCGGCGGGGCGCGTGCCAACCGATACGGGCTACCGCTTTTTTGTCGAAAATTTGATGGAACGCACCACCCTTTCGCTGCCTGAGCAGCGCATGATCCGCCACCAGTTCTATCAGGTGCGTGGTGAACTCGATCAGTGGGTGCAGTTGGCCGGTGCCGTTCTGGCCCGTACCGCGCAGAATGCCTCCGTCGTCACGCCGCCGCGTTCGTCCGATCCGTTGCGTTTCCGCCACCTTGAGTTGGTTGCCATCCACGAGAGCATGGCGCTTGCGGTGCTGGTCTTCCACGGCGGCATCGTCAAGCAGCAGACGCTGACGCTCGATGCGGTGCGCACGCCCGACGATCTGCGACGGGTGGCCGGGCGCATTAGCGATGTCCTGTCCGACCTGACGCTCAGCGGGGTTGAGGAGTTGTTGGTGCGTGACGCCCAGCAGCCGCAGCCCCTCTTGGGCGATTTTGAGCGTACCCTGGCCGATCTGGTGGTACGAGCGATGTTGGTCTTTGAAGATCAAGTTCAGGATCAAATTTATAGCGATGGCTTGATCGAGATGTTGAGTCAGCCGGAGTTTATTCCGGCGCTAGCGCGTGAGGATGCCGAACGCGCCGTGGAGCGCATGCGTCATGCCCTAGAAATCCTGAAGAGCGGACGCGGCCTCGGCCCGCTCATTCCGCAAGCCCTCGCCTCTGATGGCGTCCAAGTCATTATTGGTGGCGAAAACAGCACCAACGAGATGCGCGAATACAGTGTTATTCTCGCTCGTTACGGTGTTGATCGTGCCGTTGCTGGCGTTTTAGGCATTATCGGCCCCACGCGTATGGCCTATCCGCGCTCCATATCCACCGTGCGCTACATCTCATCCCTCATGAGCGGCCTGCTCGCCGAACTCTACTTGAGCGAACAGCGCCCATCCGAGCGCGAAGAAGACGAGGAAGGCGAAGGGCACTGAAGCGATTCTTTTGACGCAAAGGCGCGAAGGCGCAAAGCTTTCGTTGGGGGCACGGGGGCATGGCCTTCGCAAAGCCTCTTCCGGCGGGGACGCGGGGACGCGGGGACGCGGGGACGCGGGGACGCGGGGACGCGGGGACGCGGGG
>RSAS01000778.1 GCA_003934145.1 Candidatus Viridilinea halotolerans
CCCCAGGGGGAGGTTTTTTCGGGGGCCATGCCCCCGAACCCCAGGGGGAGATTTTTTCGGGGGCCATGCCCCCGAACCCCAGGGGGAGGTTTTTTCGGGGGCCATGCCCCCGATCCCCCGCCGCACGGGGCGCTGCGCCGCCGCACACAACTGCGTTGTTGCGGGTTGGCGGCTGCGCCGCCAACCCGCAACAAAAAATAAAGGAGTGGGCATATGCTGCTGATCATTACCCCCAACCCCGCGCTGGATCGCACCATGATCTTTGACGGTTTGCGCTTAGGGACGGTGCAGCGCACCGAACAGGTGCTGGTGGCGGCAGGCGGCAAGGGGTTGAATGTTGCCCGTGCCGCCCGTACGCTCGGCCAGGCTGCGTTGGTCTGTGCGCCGCTGGGCGGGCATACGGGCGAGCAGGTGGCCCACTTGGCCGCCGAAGAGGGGCTGTTGGGGCGTTGGACGAGTATGCATGCCGGTGAGACACGAACATGTATCCTGCTCGTTGATCCCCAAACGGAAGATGCAACAGCGTTGAATGAGGCGGGGCCGCCATTGGCTGAACGGGATTGGGCCGCCTTCACGGCTGACGTATTAGATGGTGCCGCATCAGCCGATCTCTGCCTGCTGACGGGTAGTTTGCCGCGTGGTGTGAGCGCCAGCCAACTGGGCGATCTCTTGAGCGAACTGAGTGTGCGCGGGCGGCGCGTGCTGGTGGATAGCAGCGGCCCCGCTTTAGCCGCAGCGGTGGCTGTGCGCCCCTATGGCATCAAGGTCAATCAGCACGAGCTAGGCAATCTCTTGGGGCGCACGCTTACCAGTCCGCAAGAGGCGGCACAAGCCTTGCATGAACTGCAAGCGCAGGGAATCCAACTTGCCGCCGTCAGCCTGGGGGCCACCGGGTGCGTCGTTGCCCATGCGGGTGCGACGTGGCACGCCTGCCCGCCCGCAGTGTGCGCCGTCAGCAGCATCGGTAGCGGCGACTCGCTCCTCGCTGGTTTGTCCACCGGGCTACTACGCGGCATCCCCCTTCCCGACGCCTTGCGTCTCGGTGTTGCCTGCGGCAGCGCCGACGCGCTCACCATCGGCGGCGGGCGCATCGCCCTCAATGAAGTTCAGCGCCTCAGCGCCGCGACACAACTGTGGCGGCTCTAAGGGAAGCGGATTTTATTGATTGCCCCGTCGCTTTGTCACCCTGAGCGCAGC
>RSAS01000769.1:0-3736 GCA_003934145.1 Candidatus Viridilinea halotolerans
AAGCGGCAGTTTATCCCCATTTGGTGAAACCCTTTGAGGGGGCACGGCCCCCGCACCGAGCCCCCGCCGGGTGGGGGTGCGGGGGCACGGCCCCCGCACCGAGCTCCCGTCGGGTGGGGGTGCGGGGGCACGGCCCCCGCACCGAGCTCCCGTCGGGTGGGGGTGCGGGGGCACGGCCCCCGCACCGAGCCCCCGTCGGGCGGGGGTGCGGGGGCACGGCCCCCGTAAAATCCATCGCAAGACCAAACATAGAAAAAAGCCTATGACACTCCTCACGCTTAAAGAATTAACCGCCGACATCATCGGCGAACGCGCCCGCGCCGTGGAAGAGCCCGACTGGTTGGTCGAGCGCCGCCGTGAGGCGTGGATCTATTTTGCCCAGTCGATCCCACCCGAATGGCGGCGCACCGATCTGAGTGGCATTGATCCCACCGCGCTGATTCACAGCACCACTGCGCTGGTGTCCATCGAAATGGACGCGAGTCTTGAACGACTCGGTGTGGTGGCCAAGCCGCTACGCGCCGCCCTGGTGAGCCACGAAGCCACAATCAAGGCCCACCTTGATAGCGCCGTGCTCCCGCTGGAGCATAAGTTCAGTGCGCTGCGCGCCGCACTCTGGCAGGACGGAGCTTTCGTTTTTGTGCCCAAGGATGTCGCCACCGAAGTGCCCATCCGCGTGCGCTACCACCTGCCCGCCAATGGCCACTCCACCTTCCCGCGCACCCTCGTCATCGCCGAAGCCCAAAGTAGCGTCACCCTGATCGAAGAGTTTGTCTCGGACGATCAGCCCATCCCCGCCCTTGCCGCGCCGATCAGCGAAATCTTCGCCGGCCCCGGTAGCAGCGTCCGCTTCATCAGCGTCCAACGCTGGGGCACGGGGGTCTACCACATCGCCGGCCAGAAGGTGGTGCTGGAGCAAGATGCCAACCTGCAATGGACGAGCATCGCTCTTGGCGGCAAGGTGCAACATATCGAAGCCGAAACGACGCTCAAAGGCAACGGCTCGCAGGTCAACTGGATTGGCGCGACCTTCGCCAACAGCGACCAACTGCTGCTTACTGGCCCGTGGTTGCGCCACGTCGGCCATCGCGCCGAGAGTTTCATGCAGTTCAAAACGGTGGTGAATGGCAACGGCTACAGCGTCTTTGACGGCATGATCAAAATCGAACACGAATCGGCAGCCACCAGCACCCGACTTGAGGAGCATGCGCTGCACCTCAGCCCGCAGGGGCGCAACGACTCGATTCCCAGCCTCAAAATCGATACCAACAGCGTTCTCAAAGGGGGCCACGCCTCCACTAGTGGCGACATAGACGAAGAGCAACTCTTCTACATGCAAGCGCGCGGCATCAACAGAGACGAAGCCAAACGTATGATCGTCATGGGCTTCTTCAGTCCCGCCCTCGACAGCATCCCTGTAGAGAGCCTGCGCACCGAGCTTGAAGTGGCTATCGAAGCCAAGATTTAGACTATAGACATGGTTTCAGAAAGAGCCTTTTCACTTTGCCATCGTAGTGCCGACTTTAGTCGGCTGAGGTCTTTGGAAGCGATGGGATGCCGACTAAAGTCGGCACTACCTATGGCGCAAACGGTAAAGTTGTCACGAACCTTGTCATACGGGGGAACCATGTTCCCCCACGCCCCAGAAGGGGTACGGGAAAACCACGTTTCCCCATAAACCCCTTCGGTGGTGCCCTGCAAAGGGGTATGGGGAAACCTGGTTTCTCCATAAACCCCTATTTCTCGCTCTTGGGGCGCAGCCCCAAACTTCATTTTATGTTGGGGTTTGACGGCGTAGCCGTCAAACCCCAACATAAAAAAGAATACTATGAGCCAACTCACTCAATTCGATGTCTTGGCCCTGCGGCGCGAGTTCCCCATCCTGCAACAGGAGGTGAACGGGCACCGTTTGGCCTTCCTCGACAGTGCGGCCTCTTCGCAGAAGCCGCGCCAGGTGATCGACTGTCTGGAGGATTACTACCGCCGCTACAACGCCAACGTCCATCGCGGGGTCTACAAGTTGAGTGAGGAGGCAACGTTCGCCTTCGAGCGCGCCCGGGGCAAGGTGGCCCGTTTCATTGGCGCGGCAAGCCCGCGTGAGGTGATCTTTACGCGCAATACCACCGAGGCGCTCAATTTGGTGGCGCAAAGTTGGGGCGGGGCCAACCTCAAGCCCGGTGATCGCATCCTGCTCACGCTGATGGAGCACCACTCCAACATTGTGCCTTGGCAGATGATTGCCCAACGCACCGGCGCAACGCTTGACTACCTCGGGCTTGATGGCGAGGGGCGCTTGGTGATCGAGGAACTCGACCGCAAGCTCGACGAACGCACCAAGCTCGTCGCGGTCACCCACCAGTCCAACGTGCTGGGGACGATCAACCCGGTGGCTGAGATCGCCGCCCGCGCCCACGCTGTCGGCGCGGTCGTTGTGGTGGACGGGGCGCAGAGTGTGCCGCACATGCCGGTGGATGTGAAGGCGCTCGGCTGCGACTTTTTGGCCTTTAGTGGCCACAAAATGTGCGGGCCTACCGGCATCGGCGTCCTCTGGGGGCGACGCAGTCTACTCGAAGCCATGCCGCCCTTTCTCGGTGGTGGCTCGATGATCAAGGTGGTCGAACTTGATCATAGTACCTACGCCGACATTCCCACCCGCTTTGAGGCGGGTACGCCCGCGATTGGCGAAGCGATTGCGCTCGGCGAGGCGATTGATTACCTTGATGCGATTGGCATGGACTCGATCTTTCGCCACGAACAGGAATTAACGAGTTACGCCCTCGAACGCCTCGCCGACGTGGAAGGGCTGCAACTCTACGGCCCCACCTCTCCCGTCGAACGCGGCGGCTCACTCAGTTTCACCCTCGAGCATGTCCATCCCCACGATGTCGCCAGCATCCTTGATGGCGTGGGAGTCGCGGTGCGTGCTGGCCACCACTGCACCCAACCGCTCCACCGCCACTTCAACATCCCCGCTACCACCCGCGCCAGTTTCTACATCTACAACCTAGCCGAAGAGATTGACCGCCTGGCAGTGGGCCTGGAGAAGGCGCGTAAGCTTTTTATGTAGCTTTAGGGCTTTCGCCCTAGAACACGCTGTTGGGGCTTGCGCCCCAAACCTCCTTTTTTCTTACGTTTTGGCGGCTTTGCCGCCAAAACGTAAGAAAAAAAGTTCTTCGGGGGAGGCGAAGCCTCCCTCAAACTTCCACCGGGAGTAGTGACAACACGATGGACGATCTCTACCAACAACAGATCATTGAACATGCCCGCCATCCCCACAACTTCGGCACGCTCGATGGCGCTACGATCGTGCACGAAGAGCACAACCCGCTCTGCGGCGACAAAGTGCGTATCGAGCTCATCATCGAAGCGGACGTAATCACCGATGTACGCTTCAGCGGCCAGGGATGCGCCATCAGTCAAGCTTCAGCCTCGCTGCTCACCGATGAACTCAAAGGCATGCGTGTTGCTACCGCGAAGGCGTACCACAAAGACGATCTGCTTGAACTGATCGGTATTCCTCTCAATAAAAATCCCACCCGCCTGCGCTGCGCGCTCCTTTCGCTCAAGGCGCTCAAGGTGGGGCTGTATGGGGTTGGTCACATCCATGATGATGACCTTTAAGCGATGCTGGGGGAACCAGGTTCCCCCAGCGCCCCCCCTGAAGGGGGTTTGGGGGAACCAGGTTCCCCCGTCTTTCCCCCAACGGGGTTTGGGGGAACCAGGTTCCCCCGTCTTT
>RSAS01000769.1:3836-5794 GCA_003934145.1 Candidatus Viridilinea halotolerans
GGGTTTGGGGGAACCAGGTTCCCCCGTCTTTCCCCCAACGGGGTTTGGGGGAACCCGGTTCCCCCGTCTTTACCCCAACGGGGTTTGGGGGAACCTGGTTCCCCCGTCTTTCCCCCTGAAGGGGGTCTGGGGGAACCGGGTTCCCCCGTCATTCCCCCTGAAGGGGCACGGGGCGTAGCCCCAAAACCTACCTGTTGGCGGGTGACGGCGTAGCCGTCACCCGCCAATAAAAAACAATGAAACAAAGGAGGCGACATGGTCGCAGAAGCAGCCAATCTCCAGTTTGACTATAGTAAGTACGGCTTTCGCAACGAAGAGAATTATCTCTTCAAAGCCCCCAAAGGGCTGAACGAGCGTGTGGTGCGCGAGCTTTCGGGCATGAAGAATGAGCCGGAGTGGATGCTCAAGCGCCGTTTGCGTGCCTTGGAGATCTTTAATCAGAAGCCGTTGCCGCTCTATGGTATGTGGGCCAATCCGGAATTGGCCGATCTCAATCACGATGAGATTCACTATTTTGTGCGCGCCGGTGAGCGTCCGCAGACCGATTGGGACGCGGTGCCGCAAGAGATTAAGAATACTTTCGAGAAGCTTGGCATTCCCGAAGCCGAGCGCAAGTTCCTCGCTGGCGTCGGGGCGCAGTATGAGTCCGAGGTGGTCTATCACTCGCTGCGCGAGGAGTGGTCGAAGCTCGGCGTGATCTTCCTTGATACCGATACGGCGCTCAAGGAGCATCCTGAATTCTTTAAGGAGTATTTCGGCACGATCATTCCCGCCGCCGACAACAAGTATGCCGCGCTCAACACCGCCGTCTGGTCGGGGGGCTCGTTTGTCTATGTACCCAAGGGGGTCAAGGTAGACATCCCGTTGCAAGCCTATTTCCGCATCAACGCCGAGAGTATGGGCCAGTTTGAGCGCACGCTGATTGTGATTGAAGAGGGGGCGGAGGCGCACTACATCGAGGGTTGCACCGCGCCGATCTATTCTACCAACTCGCTCCACTCGGCGGTGGTCGAGATTGTGGTCAAAAAGGGCGGCAAGTTCCGTTACACCACCATCCAAAACTGGTCTAACAACATCTTCAACCTCGTCACCAAGCGCGCCGTTGCCCACGAAGAGGCGAGCATGGAGTGGGTGGATGGCAACATCGGTTCCAAGCTGACGATGAAGTACCCCTCCGTCTACCTGATGGGGCGCAAAGCGCGCGGCGAGGTGCTGAGTGTTGCCTACGCGGGCAAGGGCCAGCACCAGGATGCCGGGGCCAAAATGGTGCATCTTGCGCCCGAGACCACCAGCCGCATCACCAACAAGTCGGTGAGCAAAGATGGCGGCAAGACCACCTACCGTGGCCTCGCCAAGGTCGCAGCGGGGGCCTACGGTGCCAAGATCAACGTCAACTGTGACGCGCTGATCCTTGATGATCGTTCCGCCTCCGACACCATCCCCTACATCGAGATCGAAGAGGATCGCTGCACGTTGGCGCACGAAGCGACGGTTGGGCGCATCGGCGAAGAGCAGGTCTTCTACCTGATGAGCCGCGGGCTCCAAGAGGCCGACGCGCTCTCGATGATCGTCCTCGGCTTCATGGAGCCCTTCACCCGCGAGTTGCCCATGGAGTACGCCGTCGAACTCAACCGCCTCATTCAAATGGAGATGGAAGGCTCGGTGGGTTAGGTTGCCCCATGGGCACCCAGGTTAGGGCTGCTGCCCTACAACCCGCTGTTGGGGCTACGCCCCAAACCCTCTTTTTTCTTTCGTGTTGGCGGCGAAGCCGCCAACACGAAAGAAAAAGAGTTCTTCGGGGGAGGCGAAGCCTCCCCCGAACCCCCGCCGGGAGGCGTAACTTAATGTGTATGGGGAGGGTGAAGCCCTCCCCTTTTCGATTCATAGGGAGGATTTCGCCAATCACCGCGCCGCTCCCCTACGAATCCAAGGCTTTTTCGTGCTAAGGGAAGGCTCGT
>RSAS01000213.1:0-7233 GCA_003934145.1 Candidatus Viridilinea halotolerans
TCTTGAGGCGATGGGCGCGGGTGAGCGCATCGGCCAGATCGAGCGCAATCTGCAGGGTACGCTCCAGCGGCAGTTGCGCTTGCGCCTTGAGCAGCGAGCCCAACGAACCGCCCGTGACATACTCCATGATAATGTAGTGCCGCCCCTGCTCCTCGACCGAGGCGAGCACCTTCACAATGCTGGGGTGGTTCAGTGCGCGCAGCGCCTCACCCTCGCGGGCGAAGCGGCGCACCTGATCGGGACTCGTACCCAACTCCTCGCGCAGCAACTTAATCGCCACCTCCAGGCCAGTCTGACGATCACGCCCACGATAGACATAGCCCATCCCCCCTTGGCCGATCAAGTCGCCTAGCACGAAACGATCCGCAATGACCTGCTCACCAGCCATAGTTGCTCCAGTTAATCATCCGCAAGCGCCTCGCGATGATTGGCCACCTTGGATGCCAAAACACGCAAACGCAGAGCACTCTCGCGATCACCAGCCGCCTCAGCGGCATCGACAAGTTCAACGAGCGCCCATTGGCTGCGGCGTAAGCCCTCCAGATCGCGGGAGAGGAAACGTTCGGCAATTGTGCGCTCGAAGTGGGCAAAGATCAGATCAAGGTTAAGCATGGTACTATTTTCCTTTAAGGCTATGCGGCGAGGGTTTGGGGGTGGCTGCGCCGCCCCCGAAGCATCCCCCTTGCCAGCGGGGTTCTTCGAAAGCTATGCTATCTCAATTAGGATCGTGGGAGGGGTTTTCCCCCCCCAAGAACCCCTCCCCTTTCACAATTCTTGCGAGTAAACTATTGTATCACAGGGTGTAAGTCTGAGTTGACGACCAGAAGAAGGAGCAACGCTATGACCATCCAAGAACTTACCGACCAGATTAACCAGTTCGTGACGGCCAAGGGTTGGTACGATGCCGATACGCGCTTCCCGCAGACGCCGCGTAACATTGCCACCTCGGTGGTGGTCGAGGCTGCCGAATTGCTGGAACACTTTCAGTTCAGCGATACGCCGCAGGATAAAGCCGCCGTTGCGGGCGAACTGGCCGATGTGGCCAACTATCTTTTCCAACTCGCCTATCTGCTAGAGATTGACCTTGAGCAGGCGATTGTAGACAAGCTCAGGGTGAACTATGATCGTTCGTGGTAGTGGTGGGGGTTCGGGGCGGTCTGACATACTTTGCTATGCGGCATATTCAATGGCAATTGGTATCACTCCCCCAACAGGGCCACCGGAAAATCCTCCAGCACGTCGCTCATCCACAAGCCGGGTTGGCCCTCGTGGTCGCCCACGCTGAGTGTACGGGCGGTGAAGTGCTCGCGGTAGGTGGCCCCAACCTGCGCATGGGGCAAGGCTAGCCACGTATCTTCCCAGAGATCGCCGGTGGGCGGCGCCAGTTCGCCTTTGGCCAGCGTGAGGCTCAGACGCGGCACGACGGTGATGACTTCGCCCGCTACGCTACGTCGGGCGTAGGCGACGACATGCTCGGCCTGTTCGCCTTCAGCGTTGAGCGGCACATAGTCGGCGCCAGCGAAGAGTTCCGGGCGTTCGCGGCGCAGCATCAGCGTAGTGTGAACCACATAGAGCTTGATGCGCCCGTCGGGTGCGTCGGCCAACAACTCGGCGGCAAGCGCGGCATAGTCGCCGGCGGCGCGGCGCTGCTGCAATGCAACCAATAGCTCGCGGCGCAGGCCAAAGTCCACCGGGCGGCGATTGTCGGGATCAACCAGACTCAGATCCCACATTTCACAGCCCTGGTAGATGTCGGGTACGCCCGGAGCGGTCAGTTTCACCAGGGTCTGGGCGAGGCTGTTGAAACGCCCGAAGTAGGCGACCCGTTCGGCAAAGCTGTGGAGGCTATCGAGAAAGCGTGTGCTGCGCCGCGGATCGAGGATACCTTCGACAAATTTGCGCATCGCGTCGTCGTAGGCCGCATTTGGGTTGACCCAACTGGTGTAGACCTTCGCCTCGCGGGTGGCCTTTTCCATGTAGCGCACAATGCGCTCTTTGAAGGAATGAGGAATGAGAGTTGAGGGACGAGGTTTCGTTGTTGTTGGGGCTTCATCCTTCATCCCTCCGCCTTCATCCTTCAGATCGGGCCACGCGCCTACCAAGGTCTGGTAGAGCAGGTACTCATCGTTGCGCGAGGGCATGGGCTGGCTGTCCGCTTCGCTGCGTTTGCGGGCGTTGAGGCGGCTCCAGCGATTGACCATCTGGCGCCATTCGGCGGGCATTTCGGAGAGGACATTGACGCGGGCGCGCACGTCTTCGCTACGTTTGGTGTCGTGGGTGGAGCTACAGAGCATGGCGTGGGGCCAGCGGCGGGCGCGATTCGCGGCGTAGCGGTGCAGATCGGCGACGCTACCGCCAAAGTGTTCGGGGTGCCCACCCACTTCGTTGAGCGCAACAAGCCGGTTGTAGACATAGAAGGTGGTGTCTTCGACGCCTTTGGCCATCACCGGGCCGCTAATCTGCTGGAACTTCATCACGAAGCGCACCACTTCGTCGCGGGCGGCTTCGTCAAAACTGTCAAGATTTCGCAGCAACAGCGTATCGCGCAGGAAGTTGAAGATCAGTCCGGCGGTGCGTGGGTTGCGCCGCTGCGCATCGCGCACCGCCGCCTCGACGTAGCGCTCGTCCCAGGCCGCAACGGTGCCGGGGCCGCTAATGTAGGTGCGATAGACCGGCAGGCTGGCAATAACTTCGCGGATGGCGAAGGTGAGGCTGTTGAGCGTAAAATCGCGGAAGCGGCGGTTGCTCTCGGTCAGCCGGTCGAGCATGTGGCTGAGCGTATTGATCTCGCTGGCCAGCGAGACGAGCATAATCTCCTTCTTTTTGCCATTAACCAAGTTGGCAAAGTTGGGCCGCGGCCCGGCTACGTCGCTGTAGAGCCGATCCATGGCTTTACGGTTGCGTTGATCGACAAAGATGTTGTTGAGTTCATTGAGGAAATCGTAGCCCGTCGTGCCCTCCACGGCCCAATCTTCGGGCAGCGTCTCGCCATCGGTGAGGATCTTTTCAGCGACGACATAGAGCGGCCAGCGCGCCAGCGGCCCCGCCGGGGCGGGTTCGGCGAGCGCCTGCTCGATCCAGGCGCTCACTTCGGGCGCCAATGTCTCCGGCACGGCCTCTTCGTCGCCCGGCAGGTTGGCAGCGGCCCAGTAGGCCAAGTAGCACTCTTGCAATTGGCGGAAGTAGTTCGGCGGATTCCAGAGGCCGTCGGGATGATCGATGCGCAGCCCGTTGGCCTGCCCGGTGGCGAGCAGGCGGAAGACGAGCTGATGAGTCGCCTGGAGCACATCGGGCAACTCAACGCGAATAGCGGCCAGTTCGTTAATGTCGAAGAAGCGGCGGTAGTTGATCTCCTCAGCGGCGACACGCCAGAAGGCGAGGCGATAGGGTTGCTCGGCGAGCAGCGCATCAAGCGCATCAAAGCTACGCACAGCGCCAGGGATGCCATTGAAATAGGTGAGCGTTTCAGCTACCGCCGCGCGGAAGGGTTCACTCTGTTGGTAGAGATTGTTGATGCGCCGCTTGATGACCTCCTTCTCGCGGTTGCGCTCCTGAATCTTATCGGGCGCCGTCTCGGTGCGTGCTGGCAAGTACGAGAGGGCGGTGATGATGCTCTGCAACTCGGCCACATCAAGATCGTCGGCCCCCAGGGCTTCGATCAGCGCCTCAAGGCGATACTCCAGCAGCATGCGGTAGCTGCGCGGGTTGACCGGGAAGGTATTCTCCCAGTAGCGCAGGAAGAAGGCCCCTTCGTTATAGTTGAGTTGCAGTTCACCCGCTTCCAGCACATCGCCATACTGGGCACCAAGGACTGGCAGCAGCACCTTGTTGTGCAACTGTGAGGGCACGGGGTCCCAATCCACATCAAAATAGTGGGCATAGATCGAACTGGGGCCATTTTCGAGCAGATCGAGCCACCAGGTATTACGAACGTCGCCGATACCCATATGGTTCGGCACGACATCGAGGATCAGCCCCAGGCCGTGCTGTTGCAGCGCGGCACTGAAGCACTGGAAGGCCGCTTCACCCCCAAGATCGGGGCTAATCTGGCTATGATCGGTAATATCGTAGCCATGCGGACTCCCGACACGCGCGGTGAGAATGGGCGACGCATAGGCATCACTCACCCCCAGATCGGCAAGATAGGCGCTGACTTCTGCCGCCGCATCAAGCGGAAAATCGGCATTAAGTTGCAGCCGATAGGTCGCCCGTGGCGTGCGGCGCGGCAAACGGCTGAGGAGTTGGTCTAGTGATGATGTCATGGTTTTTTGTTACGTGTTGGCGGCGAAGCCGCCAATTGGGGCAAGGGTACGTGCGGGAACCAGGTTCCCGCGCCCCCTCCCTTGGGGCGAAAAGGGGGCGTGCGGGAACCAGGTTCCCGCGCCTCCTCCCTTGGGGCGAAAAGGGGGCGTGCGGGAACCAGGTTCCCGCGCCTCCTCCCTTGGGGCGAAAAGGGGGCGTGCGGGGCGCAGCCCCATACGCCGCTGTAGGGGGTGTAGGGGAACCAGGTTCCCCCACACCCCCTACAGCGGCAGACGAAAGCGTAAGCGCCGCCCCAGCGTGGCAAAAGCGGCAACCCACGCCTTGGCGTCGGCGTAGCCCTGGACGGCCTCTTCCTGAAACTCGACATAAATGCTCTGGAGCAGTTCGTAGTAGACGTTCTGGGTCTTCCAGACATCAACATCGAAGGACATCGAACGGGCTAGGCCAACAGCTTCGTCGAGTTGTTGCAGAAGACTCAGGTCTTCGGGATTGGCGCGAAACGCTTCGGTGATGCGATCAATGGTGCGGGCGAGGGCGTAACCCAGGCCGGGGTTGTCGAGGCTGACCCCCGAACGTACCGTTTCGTTGCGCAGCGCCTGGATGCGGTCGAGATCTAGGGTATCGGCTTGCAGCAGGCGACGCAGCTCAGTGTTAATCGCGAACTCGGCAGCAATCTGGAACTCGCGCGGCACCGGCGTGCCCATGCTAGCCAGGAAACGCATCAGCGGGGCGTGGTGTTCGTAGATCTGGCGGTAGGCCGCTTCAGCCTCGGCGAGGCTTGAATTGAGCACCATACTGATGATTTGGCGCTGTTCATCGCCAAACAGCGCCTTGAGCGAATAGGCCTCTTGGCTAAAGTAGCGATCCACCAAGCGAATCACGCCCGGAATGTCGGCACGCAAAAAGAGCTCGCTGAGTTCGCCAACGATGGTGTTGTAGCCCTCGCTGTTCTGGAATTCGCGCACCCCACCAGAGATGTTGTGGTCGCCAAGGTGCAGCACGCCAAAGATGAGGCGCGCTTCATCGCCCGTAATCATTGAGGTGATCTGGATGCAGCCCAACGCCAGACGCGCTTTACCCGCCGTGAGGACCTGGAAATCTTCGCGCACAATACTGAAACAGTAGACACGATCGCGCTCCTCGTAGCTCTGGAAGAGCGAAGACAGCGCGTAGTGGGCGCCAACCTTGCGCAGATCAACCATCGCCGGGCGCACCATGCGCTCGTAGATGGCGCGTCCGTTGCCCAGTTTGGCATCGTTGCTCTGCGCACGGGCCAATTGATCGAGGAAGGCCGTCTCGTAGCTCTCGCCAAAGAGCTCACGCGCCAATTGCAACGCCCGCCCGGCGTACATCATCACCTGCACCGTCTCGATGCCGCCCAGGTCATCGAAGAACCAGCCGCAGGAGGTGTACATGAGCATCAGATGGCGTTGCATCTCCATGAGCTTGAGGACGCTGATGCACTGGCCGCTATCGAGCGGCTGGCGGGCGTGGCGCTCCAGAAAGGTGTTACGCGCCTCAAGCGAACGATCCTGCACGAGCGCAAGGTAGTCGTCGCGGGCCGCCCAGGGATCGTTGAGCAGACGCCGCCCCAGCCCCTCGAAGCGCGGCGCGAGGGCATCGCGCAGCCAATCGAGTGCGGCACGCAAGGGCGCACGCCAGTGCTGGCGCCAACCAGGGTTGCCGCCGCTGTTGCAGCCACAGTCGCTGTTCCAGCGCCCCACGCCGTGAACACAGCTCCAGGCGGTATTTTCGACAATCTGCGCCTCGTGGGCAGGCGGATGGGCGGCGAGATAAGCGGCGTAGTTGGTCAGTTTGGCCAGCCCGCGCTCTTCGATATACTGCAGCGCATAGGCCAGCGCCATATCGCCGTGGCGATGGTGGTGACCATAGGTTTCGCCATCGGTAGCAATATTGGCAAGCTGCGACCACGGGCGATACTCGGTGAAAGTACTGGCGATACGATTGGCAAACGTCGTGCCACTTACCAAGAGGCGCTCGAAGGCAACGGCACGCGAGACGGGGCCATCGTAGAAAAAGACGGCGATACTGCGTCCGCTCGGCAGGCGCACCGCATAGGGACGGGTCGGATCGACACGACCGCCGCGCACATCGCTCCAGACCGTATCGCCCAGCTTGCGCCAATGGCTCGCTTGGTGCGGTTCAAGCACGGTAAAGGCGATGCCGTGTTCGGCCATGATGTCGAGTGTCGCCAGATCAACGGCTGTCTCGGGAAGCCACATGCCTTCAGGATCACGCCCAAAGTGGAAACGGAAATCCTCAATGCCCCAGCGCACCTGCGTGAGCTTATCGCGCTGCGAGGCCAGGGGCATAATCATGTGGTTGTAGCACTGCGCCATAGCCGAGCCGCGCCCAAAGAGGCGGCGGCTCTCCTCATCGGCGGCAAGGATCGCCGCATACACAGCAGGCACCTTCTCGGCCAACCAACTGAGCAGCGTGGGGCCAACATTAAAACTGATGCGGCTGTAATTATTGACGATGCGCACAATCTGGTCGCGATCATCAAGAATACGCGAAGCGGCATTCTCCTCGTAGCACTCAGCCGTAATCCGTTCATTCCAATCGTGGTAAGGATAGGCCGAATCCTGCTGTTCAACCGCCTCAATCCAGGGATTCTCACGCGGGGGCTGGTAGAAGTGTCCGTGGATACAGATGTAGCGTTCGGCCATAGTTTTTTTATGGCGCAGCGGGGCGTCTGTGCCCCGCTGCGCCACCTCCTTAATAGGGCACGCGGGGGAACCACGTTCCCCCGCCCCCCTTGGGGCGAGCAGGGTACGCGGGGGAACCACGTTCCCCCGCCCCCCTCCGTGCGCGGGGCGCAGCCGCCGCCGCGTTCGGAGGGGGCTTGGGGGTATGCGGGGGAACCAAGTTCCCCCGCCCCCCTTGGGGCTTGAGGGTATGCGGGGGAACCAAGTTCCCCCGCCCCCCTTGGGGCTTGAGGGTATGCGG
>RSAS01000213.1:7333-9979 GCA_003934145.1 Candidatus Viridilinea halotolerans
CCCTTGGGGCTTGAGGGTATGCGGGGGAACCAAGTTCCCCCGCCCCCCTTGGGGCGAACAGGGTGCGCGGGGCGCAGCCGCCGTCGTGTTCGGCGGGGGGTTGGGGCGTGGCCCCAACAGCGGGTCTTAGGGCGGCAGCCCTAAACTCAATGCCCCTGGCTCTTAAAGAAGAGCGCACCCAGCGGCGGCAGATCCACCACGATCGAGGCGGGGCGGGCATGGCTGGGCAACTCTTCGGCCATGACGCCGCCGGCATTGCCGATGCCGCTGCCCCAGTACTCCTTGGCATCACTGTTGAACAGCTCCTGCCACCAGCCGCCACGCGGCACACCGACGCGGTAGGCTTCGCGCACCACCGGGGTGCAGTTCATCAACACAAGGATCTGGTCGCCATTGGTCGCTTTACGCATGAAGGCGTAGGTGCTGTTATCGGCGTCGTTGGCGTCCACCCACTCGTAGCCCTTGTCGTCACAATCCAGCTCGTGCAGGGCGGGTTCGCTCCGGTAGAGCCGGTTGAGATCGGCGAGCGCGGTGATCACCCCTTGATGCGAAGGGAACATCAGCAGGTGCCAATCAAGGCTTTCGTCGTGCTTCCACTCGCGCCACTGGCCAAACTCGCAGCCCATAAAGAGCAACTTCTTGCCCGGCTGCCCGTAGAGGTAGCTGTAGAGCAGGCGCAGATTGGCGAACTTCTGCCACACATCGCCCGACATCTTGTCGAGCAACGAGCCCTTGCCGTGAACCACTTCGTCGTGCGAGATGCAGAGCATGTAGTTCTCGCTGAACATGTAGAGGCCGCGGAAGGTCAGTTCGTTGTGATGGTAGCGGCGGTAGATGGGATCGCGGTGGAAGTAGGAGAGGGTGTCGTGCATCCAGCCCATATCCCACTTGAAGCCAAAGCCCAGCCCCCCGACGTAGGTCGGGCGCGACACCATCGGCCACGCGGTCGACTCTTCGGCGATGGTCTGCACGCCAGGGAAGCTCTTGTAGACTTCGCTGTTGAACTGGCGCAAGAACATGATGGCCTCAATATTCTCGTTGCCGCCGTATTCGTTGGGAATCCACTCGCCCGGATTGCGCGAGTAGTCGAGGTAGAGCATACTCGCCACCGCGTCCACGCGCAGGCCGTCAATGTGGAACGCTTCAAGCCAGCAGAGCGCCGAGCTGATCAGGAAGCTACGCACCTCATTGCGCCCGTAGTTAAAGATGTAGCTGCCCCAATCGGGATGGTAGCCCTTGCGCGGATCGGCATGCTCGTAGAGGTGCGTGCCATCAAAGTAGCTCAGACCAAAGCCATCGGTCGGGAAGTGGGAGGGCACCCAATCCAGAATGATCCCAATGCCCTGCTGGTGCAGGTAATCCACGAAATACATGAAATCCTGCGGCGTCCCATAGCGGCTGGTGGGCGTAAAGAAACCGGTGGTCTGGTAGCCCCACGAACCAAAGAAGGGATGCTCGGTGATGGGCAGCAGTTCGATATGGGTGAAGCCACAGCGTTTAACGTGTTCGGCGAGGCGCGGCGCAATTTCGCGGTAGCTCAACGAGCGCCCATCCTCTTCGGGCACACGCATCCACGAACCCAAGTGTACCTCATAGATCGACATTGGCGCATTGAGGTTCTGCTTCTGCGCACGCTGCCCGATCCATTCGCTATCGCCCCATGCGTAGTCACGATCCCAGACGATAGAAGCGGTACGCGGCGGCACCTCATTGGTGATGGCAAAGGGATCGGACTTATCCTCTTTGTAGGCGTGGTAGCGCGAAGAGACGTGGAATTTGTAGCAGGCCCCTTTGACCACCCCCGGAATAAAGGCCTCCCAAATGCCCGAATTACCGCGCAATTGCATCGGGTTGAGGCCGGTGTGCCAATTGTTCCAATCGCCCATCACGGCGACATATTCGGCGTTGGGCGCCCAGACGGCGAAGTAGGTGCCCTCTTGGCCATCAATCGTCGTAATGTGCGCACCCATCTTCGCATAGAGACGGAAGTGGTTGCCCTCGCCAAAGATGTAGAGATCGTCGTCGGTGAGGAAGGGCGAGCCAGGCGGCGGGCTGGCTGGAATGAGCGCCACCGGATGGGGCGATGCGGCGGACGGATGGGCCGCAACCGCAGCGGCCACCGCATCACTCGCCGCCCGCGAGAGTGGCGGCTCGACATAGTGTTCCGGCGTTGCCGCCATCGGCCCGGAGCCATCATCTTCCGAGGGCACCGCCGCCAGGGCTACCTCAGCCGCGAGGGCCGCCGCATCAGCCGCGTGAACATCCAACGTCGCCGTCGAGGTTTCGGGTTGCGCCGCAGCGCGCGCCTCAACGGGCGGTGTCGGCGGTGTCGGCTCAGGCAACGTCGGCGAAGCCTCAGTCGAGGCGACCTGCTGCTCAATATCCGCCGCTTCTCCTTTGCGCTTCTTGGCTGCCGTGCGCTTGGGCTTCTCTGCCGCCTGCTCCGCAGTCGTCGGCGTCTCTTCGTCGGACTTGGTACGGCCACGGCGGGATTTCTGCTGTTCTTCGGACATGTATGTACCTTTCGTCGTTACGGAGATAGTATAGATGGGGAGACGTGGTTTCCCCACAAGACCTTGGAGTTGCCCCGCAAGGGGCGTGGGGAGACGTGGTTTCCCCACAAGACCTTGGAGTTGCCCCGCAAGG
>RSAS01000213.1:10079-29064 GCA_003934145.1 Candidatus Viridilinea halotolerans
GGAGACGTGGTTTCCCCACAAGACCTTGGAGTTGCCCCGCAAGGGGCGTGGGGAACATGGTTCCCCAAAGGGGCGTGGGGAGACGTGGTTTCCCCACAAGACCTTGGAGTTGCCCCGCAAGGGGCGTGGGGAAACGTGGTTTCCCCACAAGACCTTGGAGTTGCCCCGCAAGGGGCGTGGGGAAACGTGGTTTCCCCACAAGACCTTGGAGTTGCCCCGCAAGGGGCGTGGGAACATGGTTCCCCAAAGGGGCGTGGGGAAACTTGGTTTCCCCACAGCACCCTGGGGTTGCACCGCAAGGGGCGTGGGGAACACAGTTCCCCAAAAGATCACTCAGTCTCAAGCTGGCGCAGCACGCCAGACAACGGAATACTCAGCCATGTCGGGCGGTTGTTCATCTCGTAGGCAATCTCATAGATCACCTTCTCCAAGATGAAGATCTCCAGCAACGTCTCAAGGTCGGCACGATTGCTGGGCATAAAGGCGGCCCCGGTGGTGGCTTCGCGGTAGCTGTTGAGGAAGGCCGCGCTGACCCAGAAGGCCCAGAAGTCGGCCCATTGACGCAGGCTCGCCTCTTCTTCGGGCAGGACGGTGGTGGAAGCGAGGCGGGTGAAGAGGCTGCTGTAGGCGGCGTATTGGTAGGAGCGCAACATGCCTGCGACATCGCGCAGCGGCGAGCGTTTGATGCGCCTTTCACTGATGGGGCGCGCTGGCTCGCCCTCGAAGTCAATGATTACGTAGTCCTTGCCAGTATAGAGCACCTGGCCTAGGTGGTAGTCGCCGTGGATACGCGTGCGCACCGCTTCGATCTTGCCGGTCGTAATGCGACGGAAGCGGGCGGTCAGTTCGGTTTCGTAGCTGAGCAAACGATGGGCATCATCACGGACAGTGTCGGGCAGCTTGGGCAGTAGCTTGCGCAAGCCCTGGAACGTTGCGCTGGCTTGGCTGCGCATGGCTTGGAAGAGGCCGCGCTGGTAGAGCAGCGAGAAGGGTTCGGGCGCGAAGGCAGGCGAACGCCCACGGCCAAGGGCGAGGTGGAGTTCGGCGGTGCGTTGCGCCAACAGGCGTGCCGCCTCCATATGGGCAGCGACAAAGCCCGCGTAGGGTTCGGGCGGCGCGTCGGGCGCATCAAGCAGCGCCGCAAGCGTCGCCGCGCTCGTCGGCGCAGCGAGATCCGGCTCGGCCAAGACATCCTCGAAATAACTACGCAGCACATCGAGCGAGAAGCCGAAGGCATCGCCTTCGTTGGGCACAAAACTCTGGAGCATGCCCAGGGTCATGGGTTCATGGCCGGGGCGGGTATACTCCAGCGCGCCCGCCAAGGGCGGCGTATGCTGGAAGTCGGCCTCATCGGTGAGGTAGCGGCTCACTTCCAGATCGGGATTGACACCGTTGTCCAATTTGCGGTAGAGCTTCATAATCAAGCGACTACCGAAATTGATCGAGGTGTTGCTCTGTTCGCCGCGCATCACCGAAGGGTCAAGGTTGGTCTTGCCATTGCCCGCCAGGGCGCGCAGGGTGCGCGTACCGATACCGGCCAATTCGCCGCCCCGTTCGCCACGGAGCCGCCGTCGCCCCAAGATCAACTCGAGCAGCGCACTACAGAAATCGCGTTCCACCAGCGGATCAAAGACGATCCCCGGCGTCTCTTGGCTCTGCTGGTAGCGCATGGAGGCAACCACGGCATGGCGACTATTCTGCAGGATCTCCTGCGCCCGTTCGCCCTCAGCGTAGGCCATCGGTAACAGATAGGTCTCGCTGTTCTCTTCGGTGTACTGCACCGTTGTTAGCACGAGGTAGGCCAAGCCGTAGCTGTAGGGCACAATGATCGTATCGCTAATCGTCGCCGCCTTGATTTTGCGTGCCTTGGCCCCAAACCAGCGCCGCGGGCGGATGTAGCTGGGCAGCACATGTTCCAACTGCGCTTGCCGCCCATCGTAGAAGACGGCATCCCAACCGCCCGCCTCAATCGTGATCAACTCCGGCTCGGCGCTATCCACGGGCAATGTATCGGTACGCATGCCCTCAACGCGCTGCGGCACGAGGTTGAACCAGTAGAAACTGTGGGGGCCAATGGTGAACATGTAGGGCTGTTCGCTAATCGCAGGGAATTCCACCTGGCCGAACATCTCCACTGGCATCATACCACGGAAGGCCGCGAGATCCACTTCGACCGCTTGCACGAAGCGCGAGAGGTTGGCGATGACGAGAATCAACTCTTCTTCGTAGCGGCGTACAAAGACCAGCACCTTACGATTGTCGGGATGCAGGAACTCCAGTATCCCGCGCCCAAAGGCTTTGTAGCGCTTGCGCAACGCAATCAAGCGCCGCGTCCACCAGAGCAGCGAGTGTTGGTTCGCCGCTTGGTTCTCCACATTCACCATCTCGTAGTGATACTCAGGATCGGTGATTACCGGTAGGAAGAGGCGCTGCGGATTGGCACGCGAAAAGCCCGCGTTACGGTCGCCCGTCCATTGCATAGGAGTACGCACGCCGTTGCGGTCGCCCAAGTAGATGTTGTCGCCCATGCCGATCTCATCGCCGTAGTAGAGCACCGGGGTGCCCGGCAGCGAGAAGAGCAGGCCGTTCATCAACTCGATCTTGCGGCGATGGTTGCCGAGCAGCGGTGCCAAACGCCGCCGGATGCCCAGATTGATGCGCGCCTGAGGGTCACTCGCGTAAGTGCGGTACATGTAGTCCCGCTCCTCATCCGTCACCATCTCTAGGGTCAATTCATCGTGGTTACGCAGAAAGATCGCCCACTGGCAATTATCCGGAATCGTGGGCGTCTGGTGCATAATATCCACAATCGGAAAACGATTCTCCTGATGCACGGCCATATAGAGGCGCGGCATCACCGAGAAGTGGAAGGCCATATGGCACTCGTCGCCGTCGCCAAAGTAGGCGATGAGATCTTCAGGCCACTGATTGGCCTCGGCGAGCAGCATACGCCCAGGGAATTTCTGATCGAGATGTGCCCGCAATTGCTTGAGGTAGGTGTGGGTGCGCGGTAGATTCTCGCAGTTGGTGCCCTCCTCCTCGTAGAGGTAGGGAATGGCATCCAGGCGCAAACCGTCTACGCCCATCTCCAGCCAAAACTCCATCACCTTGACAATGGCGCGATGCACGGCAGGATTCTCGAAGTTGAGATCGGGCTGGTGGCTGTAGAAACGATGCCAGAAATAGGCCCCCGCTACCGCGTCCCACGTCCAGTTGGAGGTCTCGAAATCCTTAAAGATGATGCGTGCATCTTTGTACTTGTTGGGATTATCCGACCAGACGTAGAAATCGCGGAACGACGTACCGGGGCGCGAACGGCGAGCGCGCTGGAACCAAGGATGCTGGTCGGAGGTGTGGTTACAGACCAACTCGGTAATCACGCGCAAACCGCGGCGGTGGGCCTCGCGGATGAAGGTGCGCACGTCGGCAATGTCACCGTAGGAGGGGTTGACCTCGGTATAGTCGGCGATGTCGTAGCCGTCGTCCTTCAGTGGCGACGGGTAGAAGGGCAAGATCCAGATGGCGGTAATGCCCAAATCCTGGAGGTAATCAAGGCGACTCGTCAACCCCTTAAAGTCACCGATGCCATCGCCATCGCTATCGGCAAAAGAACGAACGTGGATCTCATAAATGATCGCATCTTTATACCAGAGCAGATCATCAGTAAAAATCTGTGGATGTTTGGAACGAGATTGCTTGTTTACAGTCATAATCACCCCGGTCTACACATAATCGCCCACGTCATGCAGCGGTGCCTCCACACGCTGAACGTGGAGGATATGCAGCGGCATAGTAGCGGGATCAAGTTCCACATAGTTAAAGCCACTCGTCCAGGTATAGCTCGCCCCAGTGAGCAGATCCTGCACCTCGTAGTGGCTACCCAAGCCCCACTCCTCGGCGGGGAGTTGCACCCAACCGCGCTGGAGAGCATCGGGGTCAAGGCTGAGCACTACCAAGACAATATTGCTCAGATCGGGCGTCGCCTTACTGTAGGCGATAATCTGGTCGCTCTCGTGGAAGTCGAAATCCACGCGATGGAAGCGTAGGCCGGCGTTGCGCTGGAGGGCGGGATTGGCGCGGCGAATGCGGTTAAGCGCCGCAATGAACCAACTGATACTCTCCGGCTGTTTGAGATTCCAGTGGTGAATCTCATACTTCTCGTTGTCGAGATACTCCTCGCGCCCCTTGACGGGCATATACTGGAGCAACTCGTAGACGGGCCCATACAAGCCCCAACTGGCGGTCAGCGTCGCGGCGAGCGCGGCGCGCGTAAGGAAAACGGAGCGCTGGCCCGTGTAGAATTGCGGCGTTAGAATATCGGGCGTATTGGGCCAAAAATTAGGGCCAAAGAACTCCCGTGGCTCGCCTTGGGTCAACTCAAGCATGTACTCGGTCAATTCCCACTTGGTGGTGCGCCAAGTAAAGTAGGTGTAGCTCTGCGTAAAACCCAACTTGGCCAAGCCATACATCAGCTTCGGGCGCGAAAAGGCCTCTGCGAGAAAGATCAGTTCGGGATGGTCGCGTTTAAGCTCCCCAATGCACCATTCCCAGAAGGGAAAGCTCTTGGTGTGCGGGTTGTCTACACGAAAGACGGTAACGCCCTGCGCGATCCAGAACGCAAAGATACTCTTCAATTCCTGCCACAGCCCCGGCCAATCGCTCGTCTCGAAGTCAAAGGGGTAGATATCCTGGTACTTCTTGGGCGGATTCTCGGCATACTGGATCGTCCCATCGGGGCGCGCCCGGAACCACTCAGGATGCTCGGTGACATAGGGATGGTCGGGCGCACACTGGAAAGCGATATCGAGTGCAATTTCCAGACCATGCTGCTTGGCGGCCTGCACCAGCGCGTGGAAATCTTCAAGCGTCCCCAATTCGGGGTGGATGCTCTTATGGCCGCCTTCAACGGCACCAATCGCCCAAGGGCTCCCGGGTTCGCCGGGCTCGGCGGTGACGCTATTATTTTTACCCTTGCGGAAGGTGCGCCCAATCGGATGGATGGGCGGCATGTAGAGGATGTCAAAGCCCAACTCGGCGACATAGGGCAGGCGCTCAATGAGATCACGGAAGGTACCGTGGCGTCCGGGTTCGAGGGCAGCCGAGCGCGGAAAGAGCTCATACCATGCCGAACAGCGGGCGAGCGGGCGATCCACCGTCACCGCCAACTCACGCTCATGGGTGGTTGCATAACGACGCGGCAGATAGGTGGCCATAAGCTGGGCCAACTCAGGGGAAAAGCCCGCCTTAGCATCGCCCTCGCGCAGCGCCGCCGCAAAACTACGCAGTACCGCCGCCGCATCGGGAAGGGCGTATTCCGCCGCCTCAGCCACGAGCTCAGCGCCAATGAGCAGTTCCACGCGCACATCCTGACCCGCCTCAACGCGCTTATGGAGTTGATGCTCCCACGTCGCAAAGCGGTCAATCCAGGCTTGGACGGTATAGAACGCACGACCAACATGTTCAACGGCAAAACTGGCCTGCCAACGATCATTGCCCAGGTGCTGCATCGGCACTTCGTGCCATGCCGCGCCAGCGGCAGTGCGGAAGCGCAGCGCGACGGCCAAGACATCGTGGCCATCAGCGAAAGCATCGCAGGAGACCACGACCGTCTCACCGACACCACGTTTAATAGGGAAGCGCCCGCCATCCAACTCAGGGGCAACCCGCTCGATCACAACCCGACGTCGCCCTTCAGTCTGGGCGGCCAATCCGTTGAGGGGGGCGGCCTCAGCCACCGGAGCGCCCTTAGGGGGCTGCTTCGCCTTTGCTGGCATGTGCGCTCCTTTGTGCATATGATGAAGAACTAAAGAACAGGGAACGTTGTAGGCTTACTTCAGCAAACAACTACATACCATACCGATTGTACCCAAGCGCGGGGGCATCTGTCAAACCGTGGGGGACGAGTGGGTATAACAATGTAGCGTTTTGCAGGCGCACTGTTCGCGCCGGGCGGTATTGCGCAATATGGTATTGCGTTATACCCTTTTGCCAGCAGTGGCTAGTGGGAGTACAATAGCCCCACGCGATGATGATTTGGGTGTGACCAAAAGGTGTAGCAAGGGTGCGCGAGGGAACCTGGTTCCCTCGCATCCTCCCGCCGCGCGGCGGGGTGTGGGGCGCGGCCCTACAGATTTTGGTCACCCCCTGACGATTTTAGTGGCGGTTGTTCGCGCCCGCGTGAGGGGCTACTGTGATGTTGAGCTATGATGATCTGGTGACTGGTCTGGAAGATGCGTGGCTCGCGGCGGGTTTGCACGAGCATGCGTTTGTGGAGAGTGTAATTCCGGCGACGCACGATCGTCATTTTAAGCTGGAACTCTTTCCTGATCACGATGAGCCGCTTACCAACGAGAATATGCCGCCGTTTCTTGAGTTGAGCTTCAATTGGTCGCCCGCCCATCAGTTGTTGGCTGAAGGGCGCGAGTTACCGGTAGAGCCGCTTGATCTGACCTGGATCTACACGGCGACGGTGTCGGCGCAGCATGAGCGCAGCGATTTGGAATTGGTGCGCATGTTTCAGCGGGCGGTGATGGCGGCCTTTCAGCGTTTTTATCCCGCAGAGGCGTCTGATATGGAACCAATTGCCGTCGAGGTGCGTCGCGTTTATCTACCGGGGTCGCAACGACTCCAGCTTGATTATGTCCAATTGGTGAGTAGCACCGTCTCGGATCTCTTTGAGCAGTGGGCAGAACGCGATCTGGCGGGTTTTCGCATGGTGCTGCGCCAGGAGTTTTTGTTGGCAAGTGCGATTATCAATAATTTAACGGACACATTTTCGCCTAACGGGCGCGGTGGCTACAAGACGGTGGATGCGGCGTGAGAGGTTATAATGAGTGTCGCTCGGTAAGCCACGAATAGGTTATTGGGCTGCCACGGATGGCCCTCACCCCTTGCCCCCTCTCCCACGTTATCGTTACCACCCAATACAACTCGCCCCCGTACGCATTAACTTAAGCCCCTAGCGGGCCTTCCGGCGGGGGTTCGGGGGCATGGCCCCCGAAAAATTTCCCCTTCCAGCGGGGTTTAAGGGGCCGCAGGCCCCTTAAGTTAATGCGCATGGGCTTCAGCCCCGTATGAGCATGGTACGAGCAGACCTTTGTGCCGCGCATTAGCCCGCTCACGCTGATCGCGCTGCTCTTCACGATTGTGCTCATGTTCAGCCTCAAGGGCGACCTGATCGTGCAGATTCCCTTCGATGTGGTGCGGATCGCCATTCCGCTGCTGCTCTACTTCGTGATCATGTTTCTGGTCAGTTTCTGGACGGGCCGACTGATCGGTGCGGACTATAGCAAGACGACGACGCTGGCCTTTACGGCGGCGAGCAACAACTTTGAACTGGCGATTGCGGTAGCGGTGGCGGTCTTCGGGATTAGCTCAGGCGCAGCCTTCGCCGCCGTCATCGGCCCGTTGGTCGAGGTGCCCGTAATGATCGGGCTGGTGAATGTCGCCTTCTGGTTCCAGCGGCACTACTTTGCCCACGAGATCCAACCTGCGAACGCGGTCGTGGGCGCCACCGCTGAAGCAGGCTGCCCGCCGCCGGTGCAAGCTCCTGGGAAGAAGTAAGCCAATAAAGAGGCTTCGCCTCCTTCCTCCTTCCTCCTTCCTCCTTCCTACTTCCGCCCGCCACGGGTATCTAAGATCTCGCCGCTGGCGCGCAGGGCTTGGAGTTCGCGGCTGATCGTGGCCATGCTGACGCCGAGGGCCTCCGCGAGGGCGTTGAGGCTGGCGCTGGCTTCTTGGTGGTGTGCTTGCGCGATGAGGCTGCGTAGGGCGTCTTGACGCCATGTAACGGCGTTGGCGCTGGCGGGGCGGCTGGGTAGCTCCCAGAGGATGGCGACCTCTTCCCACGGGTGCAGGGGTCGCCCGATGGGGGCACCCTTCAGCGGGAGGCGGATGCGGTGGCTGGGGTTGGCGCGTTGCCGCCGCATGGCCCAGAGCAGGCGTTGACTGTAGGGGGCCGCGCCGAGCGCTTGCGCGAGTTCGGGGCTGAGTGCGGCGGCATGGGCTTCGTGTTCGGCCCAGGCGGCGCTGAAGTAGCCGTCGGCATGCGTTGCGGCCCCGAGACTCTCGGCGCTGAGCCCCATGAGGTAGCGCGGGTCAACAAAGGTCGGCAGGCGCTCGCTGAGCGCGGCGTCGGCGTGGGCGAGTGACTCTTGGGCGGCGCCGCTTTGCCCTTGGCGGGCGGCGGCGAGCGCCCGCATGGCGTAGAGCAGCGCGTGGTAGAAACGCACGCCCATTTGGTCGTAGATCGCTTCGGCTTGCGCCAGCAGGGGTTCCGCCGCCGCCCATTGGCCCTGTTCGAGGGCGAGCAGGCTCTGCCAGAGGGCCGCTTCGCCTGCCGCACGCTGGTCGTTGCCCAAGTGCGTGTGGAGTTCATTGAGTTGCGCGGCGGCTTCTGGGAGGTCTTGGCGGGCGAGCGCGAGGGTGACGCGACGGCAGTGGGTCATGGCGGCACCGCCGCCCCGTTCGGCCCATAATGCGCTGGCTTGATCCAGCAGGGTCTCGGCTTGGCTGAAGGCGCCGATCTGGATGTAGATCTCGGCGAGATTTTCGAGGTCGGGCGGGTCTACTGCCGCGTAACGTTCGAGGCTGCTCACGACTCGCTCGTAGCCGGTGAGGGCTGCGCTGATGTGCCCTTGGGCGTGGTCGAGGCTGGCGAGGTTGGCGCGGGCGATCATGCTATCCATGATCAGGCCGTATTCTTCGCAGCGCTGCAGGACGTGGTTGTAGCCTTCACGGGCGGCGCTGAAGTTACCGGCGAAGTGGGCGAAGATGGCAAGGTTGCCGGTGGCGGCGACTTCAATGGCCACCGCGCCGCACGCGCTGGCGAGGGTTTGGCCTTGGCGTAGGTAGCTGATACTTATGTCAATGAAACCCAGATATTGCGCCGCTTTACCCGCTTGGCAGTGCAACCGCGCCGCGAGGGCGGGGTGGGCCTTGGCGTCGAGTTGGGCCAACTCGTCCGTCGCCTGCTCTAACGCCGCTTGATTGTGACCCTGATCGAGAAGGTGGTTGATGCGCTCGATGGCGAGTTGGTGACGTTGCTGCCCGGCGGCGGGCAGGAGCTGCGCGAGCGTGGCAAGGTCGTGGGTGTATGTTTTCGGATCGGGCGGCGGGTACCACCGCCAAATTTGTATGCGTTCAAAGAGTGCGGCGCTACGCCAGTGGGTGTACCCGCTGCACCTGTCTTCATCCTGCGTTATGCCCTCTAGGACTTGATCAATGACGCGCAACGCCGTGCGATAGTCGGCGCGCTCGCGGAGTTCGTAGGCGGCTTGCAGCAGGTGGGGGATGGCGTCGGCCCATTGGTGAGCGCCAAAGGCGTGTTGGCCAAGGCTCTGGGCGTTGCTGCTGCCGCTGGCGCAGAGCGCGGCGTAGAGCAGCTTGTGGTAGTGTTGGCGCTCGCTGGCGCTCAGCCGCTCGCGGATGGCTTGATCGATCAGATCGTGGCTGCAACTGTAGCCTGCGGCGTCGGTACGCAGCAGGTGGCGCTGAATGAGCGCCTGCGCTTCTGCGATGACGCACTGGGGCGTCCAGCCGGTGCTGTGGGCAAGTTGGCTCACGCCAAGCGCTTGACCGTGCAGGGCTATGAGGCCGAGCAGCATGTGCGCATTGGCAGCTAAGTGATCCAGACGGCAGCCGATGGTCTGGTCGAGATCGTGGAGTTGGGGCATCGTGCGGTGGTCGGGCGTCGTGCGCCAGCGCCCATCGGGGGCGCGTTGCAGCGCGTTCTGCTCAAGCAGCAGGTGGAGCGCTTCGCGCAGCAGGAGCGGGTAGCCGCCGCTGGCTTGGTGGAGTTGGCTAACCAGGGCGTGGCTACAGGGGCCGAGGCTCTGCTGGAGCAGGGCGGTGCAGGCGGCTTCGGCGAGCGGTGCGAGGCGCATGCGCCCGCTGGCGAGCGACGCAAGGCGCAGGAATTGCGGCCAGCGTTCGGAATCGTCGCGCACGCTGCTACGGTAGCTCATGATCACGACGAGCGGCTGGTGGGGGCGCAGGCTGGCGAGTTGGGGCAGCAGCGCGAGATCGTTGGCGGCAGCGGCGTGCAGATCATCAAGGATGAGCAGCAGCGGCGCGTGCTGCGTGAGCCCCTCGAGCAGACGCAGGATCAGTTCGTCGTAACGCCGTGGCTCGTTCGCGGCGGCGTCACTAGGAGGAAGGGCGTAGGGGTTGTCGGCTGTGTCGCGCTCCTCTCCGCCTCCCCCCCTCCTCGCCTCCTCGCCTCCCCCCCTCCTCGCCTCTCCGCCTCCCCACCCAAACAGCATCCGCAAGCGGGCAAACCAGACCGGCGGCAACTGGGCGGCGAGTTGCTCATACTGTAGCGGGGTGAGCAGCGGCTGCATAGCACGTTCGATGGTGCTACCGGAATGGGTGGCGCTGGCTTGGGCGACGGCCCAATCGCGCCAGCGGGCATCGTCGGCGACGTGGGCAAGCAAGTGGCTCTTGCCGATGCCAGGGCCGCCTTCGACGAGAATGAGACTGGCGCGGCCACTGGTGCGCTCCAGCCAGGTCATAATCTGGCGGCGCTCGTCGTCGCGGCCCACGAGCGGCATGCTGGCGGGAAGGAGCGCGGCGGGCGCGGGGCGGCGACAGAGCGCGGCGTAGGCCCGTTCGCTGGCCGGATCGGGGCTGAGGGCGAATTCGGTTTGCAGACGGGAACGCCACTGCTCGTACTGCTGCCGCCCCTCGTTGGTGGCCCCCAACGCCGCGTAGGCGCGCAGCAGGGCGGGTTGGGCGCTGTCGCGCAGCGGCTCCAGTTGCAAGAGGCGCTGCAACAGATCGCGGGCGCTGGGCCAAGCGTGGCGCGCCGCAGCGTGGGTCGCGCTCTGCTCCAGGGCGTTGAGCAGGCGCAGATGCAGATTCTCGCGGGCGGGCAGCAGCCACTCATAGTCGAGTTCGGGGCCAAGCAGCGGCGCAGGCGTAGCCAAAAGCTGCAAGGGATCGAGTTGTTCCGGCGGCTGCGCGAGGAGCGCTTCAAGGGCGATAAGATCACAGTAATCTTCGGGCTGCAACACGAGCGCCACGCTCACCGGATCGCCACTGAAGCGCGTAGGGGGCAGCACTTGGCGCAACTGGTAGAGCGCATCGGAGAGACGGCGGCGGGCGGTGCGTTCGGGCACATCCGGCTCGAGTTGGGCCGCGAGGTAGGTGCGCTCCAGTGGGCGACCATGGTGCAAGAGTAGAAAGGCAAGCAGCGCATGCGCCCGCGAACCAGGAACCAACGCGAGGGGCTGCTGGCTGCAACTGAGGCGCAACGGGCCGAGGATGGTGATGTGGAGCATGGGGGATATTGGATATTGGATACTGGATACTGGATACTGGATGCGTTCAAGCTGCAAAGTAGCCTGAAACCCATCGCCCACTCTCCGGCGGGGTGTAGGGCGCAGCCCTACAGATTCCAGTCACACCCAAAGCAGTATAGCACGCTACGCATGTGCTATACTCACCGCATAATTGTACAATAGAGGCTGTCTGAAAAGGGTGTCAGGTGCCATACCATGCTACGTGGCACGCGGTGGAGTGCCGGCTTTAGCCGGCTAAAGTCGGCACTCCACCGCGTAGCGACCGACTTTTCAGACAGCCTCTTAGGAGAACGATATGCCCATCGTGGTTGATACATCCGCTGCCCCCGAACCAAAGGCAACATCACCGCTGGACATCGCTGGTATTCAGTTGGATCGCCCGATAACACGCGATGAGATTCTCGCAGCGATCCAGGAGAGTCGGCGAAGGTGAGGAGGGATGAGGGATGAGGGATGAGGGATGAGGGATGAGGGATGAGGGAGGAAGGTCGTTTCTACACCCTCTTGCAGCCCAAACGAGAGCGACACGAGAGGTTTGCCGTATAACGTGCCTGTGGGGGCGCGGGGGCTTGGCCCCCAAAAAATCCCCCGTCCGACGGGGGCGCGGGGGCTTGGCCCCCGAAAAATCCCCTGTTCGGCGGGGGCGCGGGGGCCAAGCCCCCGCAGCATCCCCCGTCCGGCGGGGGCGCGGGGGCCAGGCCCCCGCAACATCCCCCCCACCCCATTGGGCCACGTCTACAGCACAAAGGAGAAAAGACCATGAGCCACCGGCAGCCCTTCGCTCTGCCTCTGGCGCTCAGCCTCGTCGTCGCTCTCATCGCTCTGGCGGGCATCCCCGCCATACCCACGGCTGTCGCTACTGAGCCCACCTATGCTACCACGATTACGGTCAATACGACGGCGGATTTGGATATAAGTATGTCCAATACGTGCGCCAATCGCCCCGCTGAACCATGTACGCTGCGCCGAGCAATTGTGCAGGCGCGCGGATTGACGGCGGGCCAGCGTCCGGCGCTGATCCAGTTTAACCTGCCCGCTGATCAGGCCAACACGGACGCTGCGGCGGGCACTTGGACCATTGTACTCAATGAGGGCGTGGGGGCCAACCTGCGCGACCTCGCGGGCGGCCAAGTAACCATTGATGGCAGCACGCAGCCCGGCGGGCGAGCCACTGGCCCCAAGGTCTTCATCCACGGCTCGACCCAGGCCGACCGTTTGGTGATCAATGGTAATGATAATCGCCTGCTTGGTTTGGGCTTCATCTACTATGATGTCCTTTTTAATGGCAGCAACAACCGCGTCCAAGACGTTTGGAGCGGCCTGCAGGAGAGCGGCCAGGCGATCTTCTTCCTGCGTGGCGATCCGACGGTGGACAGCCGCGCCAGTTTTGGCGATGCCACCGCGAGCGTGGGCAACGTCTTCCGCAACGTGGTGATCACCGGCTCGCGCACGGTGGCGATAACCATGCGCGGCAGGGATGGCACGATCGAAAATAGTCTCTTCGGCACGCGCGCCGATGGCACCGTACCGACGATTGCCGCCGACCGCAAGTGTCGCCCCAATGCGCGCTACCACAACTGGTTTGGCGGCGCGGGTATTCAGTTGGCAAACACCGGCCATACGGTGCGCAACAACCGCTTCGCCGGGTTGCTTTGGGCGAGTAACGATCCGAACAATACGCCGCCGGTAGCGATTGACATTGACAAGGGCAATAATCTTGTCGAAAACAATATCATCGGCATCGATAGCGCCGGGCAGAAGGTGGGCATCTGTAGCGATGCCATCCGCATGACCGCCAGCGGCAACCAGTTGCGCAACAATACGATCTATGGCGCGGGCGTGCGCAACGACGATCCCGGCAAGACTACCACAGGCGAACAGCCGCAAACGGGCGCGATTGGCATCAGTGGTAGCGGTGTCTCGCTGGGGGCCAACCTGATGCGCGGCAATCTCACCGAAGACTCGATTGCGCCGGTCTTCTTCTTCCCCAGCGTCAGCGTCAAGTATAGCTACTTCAACCCGGCCAAGGTGACGGCGATCAGTGGGCGTACCGTCAGTGGCACCTCCGGCGACCAAGCCACGCCACCGGCACCGCATCAGCCCTTCGACTGCGCTTGCCCCAACTGCGTGGTTGAACTCTTCCTCGATAACCGTGATGGCAACCGCGAAACGCTCACCTCGCTCGGCACCGTCACTGCCGATGCGCAGGGCAATTGGACGGCGGAAAATATTCTGCCCGAAGGCGGCTTGCCAGCAGACCAGGGTCTGCGCACCCAGATCACGACTGCGGCCAACGGCACCATCCAGGGCTTTAACGCTGGCACCACCAGCCGCGTCTCGCGTGAGCTCTACGGGCCGGAGGGCGTGATCAACATGCCCGCGCCGCCAGCGGCCCCGCGCGCCGGCGCGCCAACCGAGTATGCGCCGGTGCAGCCGCGTGCCGTGCCCGCCGCCCCCAACTACACCTTCCAGACGATCATTACCGTCAATAGCACCGACGACCCCGATACTAGTCCGTCCACCACCTGCGCGAGCAACCCCTGCACGCTGCGGCGGGCGATCGCCCAAGCCCGGTTGGTACCTGCGGAACAACGTCCGGTGCTGATTGCGTTCAACATTCCAGCCAGCGGTCCCGGCTACAACGCGGCGCTTGGTGTCTGGCGCATCGATCTCAACAGCGCCGCGAGCAATGCTTTCCAGCGCATGGAGGGCGGGCAGATCGTGATTGACGGCACCACCCAGCCAGGTGGACGCGCCAATGGGCCGAAGATCTTTGTGCGCGGCCAGAATACGCAACACATCCTCATCGTAGATAGCCGCGACAACATGATCCGTGGCTTGGGCTTGCAAGGCTTCGGCATCCAGGTCAACTTTGGTGGTAACTTCATCGAGCAGAACTGGCTGGGGCTCAACGAAGATGGCTTGGGCATCTACTACATTGGCGGCAACAGTTCGACTGACAACAAGGCGACCATCCAGGATACCGAGACGCAGCCGGCCCAGCAGGGCGGCAACGTCTACCGCAACAACGTCGTGACTGGCTCGGAGGGAAGCGCCATGACCATCCGCAGCGACGACAGTTGGGTGGTGGGCAATTACATCGGCACGCGGCCCGACGGCACCATCCCGACGAGTGGCGCTGAGGTTTGTACCAGTGCGACATGGATCTCCGGCGACGGCATCAGCGTGCTGGGCGGCAAAGGCACGCAGGTGGGCGGGCCGAGCGATGCCGAGCGCAACTATCTTGTGGGCATCAGCATCCGCAGTAGCAACGCCAATACGAGCCAACCGGTGGCTATCGAAGTTGGCAGCGTCGGCAGCTACCTGATCCAGAACAACTACGTCGGGCGCGACACCGCCGGGAACGACGTAGGCGTCTGCGGCGAGGGCATCCGCATAGCGGGCGACTTCACGCTCGTCAAGGACAACTACATCGTCGCCAGCCAGAACGCGGCGCTGAATCATCTGCGCAACGTAGTGAGTGGGAACGCCAACACCTACCGCGGCAACCGCATCGTCGGCAGCCAGCAGGCGATCATCTTTGGCCCGGAAGTACCAGAGGATCTCGCCTTCTTCAACCCGGGCAAGATCACCGTGATTGACGGTACAAACGTGCGCGGCACATCGGGCGACCCCGGCATGCCGCCCAGCAATAAGCCAGTGGACAGCACCTGCCCCTTCTGCACCATCGAGCTCTTCCTCGACAACCGCGACGAACGCAGCGACACGCTACAGTCGCTCGGCACAGTCCAAGCCGATGGCAATGGCAACTGGAGCTTCACGCTACCCGCCGCCCTCAGCGACCAGCAGGGGCTGCGTACCATCAGCACCGCCAACAACTATGGTGTGATCAAGCAGTACGAAGCGGGCACGAGTACGAAGGTCTCGGGACTCTACACTCCCGCGAACGTCATCACGCTGCCAATCATCAGCAACATCGCAAACGGGGCAACGCTCACCGAGAACCCTCCCACCTTCCGTGGCACCTCACTGGCGGGCTACATCATCAGAATCTTCCTGCGCAGCACCGGCGGGGCCACACTGCAAGCCGATCAACTCATCTGCGAGACCGCCGTGGGCGAGAGTGGGGCATGGAGTTGCACGCCAGCCCAACCGCTGCCAACGGGCAACAACACCCTCCAGGTCGTCGTCGCCGACAGCGCCAACGTCACCCTCTACACCAGCGATCTCACCGTCACCGCGAACGAGAGTGGCGGCGGTGGCGAAACCGAACGCAACGCCGTCTACCTGCCGCTGGTAGTGCGCTAAGGAGCGCCGCGTCCGGCGGGGGGGCGAGGGCATGGCCCCCGAAGAATCCCCGTCCGGCGGGGGTTCATGGGCGGACAGAAAACGTGTACGTCCCCTGCTGGAACCGCATTGCAACGCCAAGAATCTCAAAGTCTTCCCCCCTCTCCCACAACGTGGGAGAGGGGGCAGGGGGTGAGGGCCATCCATGGCATCCCCATCATCTATCTGCGGCTTGCGGAGCGAATGTTCTGTCCGCCCTTGAACCGGCGGGGGGGCGAGGGCTTGGCCCCCGAAGAATCCCCGTCCGGTGGGGGTTCGGGGGCCATGCCCCCGAAGAATCCCCGTCCGGTGGGGGGGCGGGGGCTTGGCCCCCGAAAAATTCCCCCTTCCAGCGGGGTTTTAGGGGCCGCAGGCCCCTAAAGTTAATGCGTATGGGGGCGTAAGCCCCCAAAAGGGTGTGGGCGGGAACTAGGTTCCCGCCCACACCCTTGAAAAAATCCCCAATGGTATAATAGACCCTACTGCGCTCAACGCTATAGGGAGTAAGCTACCTATGACCGCGATTACTGGCCCCGTCCGTGTCCGTTTCGCCCCTAGTCCTACCGGCTACCTGCATATCGGCGGGGTACGCACCGCCCTCTTCAATTGGCTCTTTGCGCGCCACTATGGCGGCCAATTCATTTTACGAATTGAAGATACTGACGAAAAACGCTTGGTTGCCGATGCCGCCGACGATATTAGCGCCTCGCTGCGCTGGGTGGGCATCAATTGGGACGAAGGGCCCGATGTGGGTGGCCCGCACGGCCCCTATGTCCAGTCGCAACGCCAAGAGCTCGGCCTCTACCAGCAGCACAGCGACCAACTGCTAGAGGCGGGCTTGGCCTACATGTCCTTCACCACCGAAGAGGAGTTGGCGGAAATGCGCACCGCCACCGAAGCGCGCGGCATCAAATCCTTCCGCTTCCGTGGCCCCGAACGCGACTGGTCGCTGGCGCAGCAACGCGAAACCGCCGCGAGCGGCAAGCCCTACACCATCCGCCTCAAAATGCCGCTGGAGGGCGAAACGCGCTTCAACGACCTCGTGCGTGGTGGCAGCGAGATTGTCGTGCAGCACGATCAATTGCAAGACATTGTGCTGATCAAAAAGACCGGCATGCCGGTCTATCATTTTGCCCACCTCGTAGACGATCATCTGATGGGCATTACCCACGTTTTGCGCGCCGAAGAGTGGGTGCCTTCTACTCCCTATCACGTCTTGCTCTACCACGCCTTCGGTTGGCAAGCGCCCGTCTTTGCCCATTTGCCGGTCATTTTGCGCCAAGACGGCAAGGGCAAACTCTCTAAACGCAAAGACGATGTGGCCACCAACCGCTTTTGGGAGCGCGGCTACCTGCCCGAGGCACTCTTCAACTATTTGGCGCTGCAAGGCTGGAGTTACGACGACAAGACCGAGATTATGTCGAGTAGCGAGATTGTTGAGCGCTTCAGCATCGAGCGCGTGCAGGCGAGCGGGGCGCGTTGGAACCCCGACAAGCTGCGCGACATGAATGGTATCTACATCCGCAAGTTGAGTATGGAGGCGTTGGCACAACAGGTGCAACCCTTCATGAGCGCAGCGGGGCTGATCGGCAATCCGCCGAGCGCCGCCGAACAGGGCTATCTGTTGCGTCTCGTACCACTCGTCCACGAGCGCCTCGAAGAGTTGAGCCAAGCGCCAGAGTTGCTCGACTTCTTCTTCCAAGATGTGCGCCCCGGCCCTGATGGCTACGATCCCGCCCTGCTCATTCCCAAAAAGCACGATGCCACCCAGACGGCCAATCTGCTTCGTGCGGCCCATGGGGCGCTCAACATCGTCGAAGATTGGCAAGCGGCCAACCTTGAGGCGGCCATGCGCGATCTGAGCGAGCGCCTGCAAGCCAAACCCAGCCCACTCTTCGGGGCCGTGCGCGTAGCCGTCAGCGGGCGCAGTGTCGCCCCGCCACTCTTCGACATGCTGGCGGCCCTGGGCCGCGAGCGCACGCTGAGCCGCCTGAGCCTGGCCGCAGGCGCCTTGGGGTAAAGGGAAGGTGCGCGCGGGATCCTGGTTCCCGCGCACACCTTCCCCCAATCCGATGTGATTGCTCATGCATACTCCCAAACTTCCACTGATCATCATGGCCCTGCTCGCTGCGCTGCTCGTGCTGCCACGGGCGGCGTTGGCTTGTACCTGCGGGCCCGAACTCAGCCCGCTGGAGGCCCATGCGCAAGCGACGCTCGTCTTTGTCGGGCGTGTCAGCGCCATGATCGGCAATCCCGCCGATGAAGGGGCGAGCCAGTTGGTCACCTTTGAGGTGCAAGCCTTCTGGAAGGGGGAAGAACAGCCCCAGGTGACGCTGCTCACCCCCAGTGCTAGCGTCAATTGCGGCTATGTTTTCGAGCGCGGCAGTGACTACGTAGTTTATGCGAACGTCGTTGACAACCAATTGCGCACCAATAGTTGCATGCGCACGGCCCCGCTCGCCGCCGCCAATAACGATCTTAACGCCCTTGGCCCCAGTACCCCCGTCACGAGCGCGTATGGTGATCACTCCAGTGTGGACATGGATATTCCCTGGTTGCCGTTGATTATGATCATCTTGGCGCTGCTCACGGGCACGCTCTTTTTTGGCCCTAAATTCTTCGGGCGGCGTTGACTTTAGCAGCGTGGGCAGGGTGTGTGCGGGAACCTAGTTCCCGCGCACACCCTGCCCACGCTGCCATGCGCACGAGCGTTAGGGCTGCCGCCCTACAACCCGCTGTTGGGGCAAGCCCGAAAAACTCTTTTTTTGCTCGGTTTTGGCGGCTTTGCCGCCAAAACCGAGCAAAAAAAGAGTTTTTCGGGGGAGGCTTCGCCTCCCCCGAACCCCCACCCAATTTTAATGCGCGTTGGCGGCGAAGCCGCTTCCATCCTCATTATCAATTCCTAGCTCTCTGAGCAATAGCTTCTTAGACCTTTATCTGTCTCAAAAAGATTTGACATCCTGTGCTATAATACCTAAGATGAACCTATAGTTTTTCAGAAGGAATCACGCTCATGTCCAATGCTAACGGCTCGATCAATCTCGACGTAGATCTCTCCTCGGGTGTCGTTCCCATCTCGAAGGCCGCATCGAGTCTTGCTGCACTGATCAAACGCAGCCAGGAACGCCAGCAGCCTATTGTAATTACCCAGAAGGGCTATCCATCAGGCGTCATTCTGCCCGTCGATCTCTTCAACGCCCTGCGGCGTTTGGCCCAAGCCAACCCCATTCCGCTGGAAACGGAAGCGGAGGCGGAAGAGACCCCTGCCGAATAGCAGTACGCAACAGAGGAAGGGGGACGACAATGTCGTCCCCCTTCCTCTGTTCGTCTGTCCCTCTGTTCGTCTGTTCGTCTGTTCGTCTGTTCGTCTGTTCGTCTGTTCGTCTGTTCGTCTGTTC
>RSAS01000280.1 GCA_003934145.1 Candidatus Viridilinea halotolerans
GGGCGATCCAGCCGATCCTGCTCAGTGCTGAGGAGGTTGAGGCGTTGGTGGCGTTTTTGTTGTGTTTGTGAGTGTGGATGGGTGGGTTGCGCGGGCGGACAGAACATGTGTTTATTGCCGCAAAAGAGCGCAAAGTAACGCAATAAAACCGCGTTGCCTTCGCCCCTCTCCCACAACGTGGGAGAGGGGTAGGGGGTGAGGGCCATCCATGGCATCCCAAAGCTCTATCGGTCGTTACAGAAGCGAACGTTCTATGAAGGGGAAGGTTTGGAGGGGCGAAGACCCTCCAAACCTCCCCACAAAGGTAGCGCACTATGCTCTATCTCCTCCCACTCCTCCTCCTCCTCCTCCTCAGTGCCTGTGCCGCTGCCCCGCCCCCTGGCGCGGGTGTCGTGGCGAGCCCGACGGCGAAGGTGTTGCCGCGTCCCGCTGCGGATGCGCCGGTGGTGTTGGGTGATGGGTTGACACCCGATCTGCCGGAGGTGGCGGCGGAGCGCGAGCGGCGCCGGGCTGCGCTTCAAGCAGCACCCTTCATCCTGCTGCGCGATGGTTTGGATGAACGATCTGATGCGGCGCAGCGGGCGGTGGCGCATGATGTGCGCCATCAACTCCATACGCGCACGAGCGACGGGCAGCGCCTGCTGACCGAGGTGATGCATGTCGCTCCGCCGCGCCCTGGTGATCTGCCGCCCCATCTGGTGGCGCAGTGCCCTCCTGATGCCTGTCTGCGCGTGCTGCTCTATGTCTACCCGACCAATACGACGCTCAGTGCCTTTGTGGATCGGCGCATGCAGGTGCTTGATCTGCTCGCCGTAGCGGGCGGGCAGCCGGAGATTCCTGAGCATCTGGCGGCGTTGGCGACGACCATTGCGGTGGCGAGTCCCGTTAGCCAAGAAGAGTTGGGCGTGCCGCCGCATGCCGCGATGGTGCTGGACTATTCGGCGGCCACGAAGGTGAACCACGTCGGCACGACGTGTGAGCGCAGCAATCACCTGTGCGTCTCGCCGGTCTTTACCTGGGGCGACGCGGCGCTCTGGGTGGTGGTGGATCTGACTGACCTGCGCCTCGTGGCGGCGACCTGGACGGCACAGGGCCAGTCGGCGCAACGCAGGGCGGTGAGCGAGGCGGCGCTCCAAGATGCGGCGGTGGCCCCGCTCTGCGAAACGCCCGGCCAAGTGGCGCATGGTCAGT
>RSAS01000446.1:0-2144 GCA_003934145.1 Candidatus Viridilinea halotolerans
GCCCCCGAAAAATCCCCCTTTCCAACGGGGTTTAAGGGGCCGCAGGCCCCTTACGTTCATGCGCATGGGGCATGGCCCCGCACCCCCGCCGCGGCAGCGGCAAAAAGCGTAACTTGGTTACGAACCATGTCTTAACGGCGAAGCCGCCAAAACGAAGAAAAAAAGCGGGCCTGCGGCATAAGCCCCAACACCTCCACCGGAGGTGTACCTATTGTCCCACAGGTTCTCCACATTACCCACAAAGTTATCCACAACGCCATTGCAAGGATTTGTCCAGATACGGAATAGGCATTTAGGTTTCTCTGATGCGATTCAAGCCGAGCAAAAGTCATGACAGTCGTCAGAGTTATCCACAACATGGTTCATGGGCAGTTCGACATAAGCCGATGAATTTCGCATGGGAAACGAAAGATTAGCCTCTATAGCATAGGGGGGATCTATAAGGAATTGCTATAGCAAACACGGCTTAGCTTGCTTGAAATAGGGGGGAAGATCGGGTATGATCTGCACCACGGTAGAGCGCACGTTGAGCGGTTTCCGGCATTGAACAGCTACAGGTTCCCTGCGGCGCACACATTTTGATGTTCTGGGCATGGGCTCTGGCCTATGCTCTAGCTTTTTTTTGGGCACGGCAAGGAGGTGCCTGTGAACTTGAACCAAATCTGGCAAGCTGCACTGGGCACGATCCAGCTCCAAACTTCGCGCCAGGAGTTTGATACATGGCTGCGTGGCACCACCCTGATCGCGCTTGATGGCGGGATGGCTACCGTGGGTACGACGTCGCCCTTCCACAAGGAGGGCATCGAGAATCGTTACCTTGCGCCGGTACGCCGCTCGTTGGGCGATGTGGTGGGCTACCCTGTACAGGTGCGCGTGGTGATTGGCCATAGCACGCCCAATGGCCGGAGTGAGGCCAATGGCCACGCTCCCGCCCCGCTGTTGGCCCCATCTGAGTCCGAGCATTTCTATAGCGCCGAACGTGCCGTGCAGCTCGATTTTAGCAATGCGATGCGCACGGGCATGCTTAATCCCAAGTATACCTTCTCGCGTTTTATCGTTGGTTCGAGCAATCGCCTCGCCCACGCTGCATGCCTCGGTGTCGCTGATAACCCCGGCCAAGCCTACAATCCCCTCTTTCTCTATGGCGGCGTCGGCCTCGGTAAAACCCACTTGCTCCACGCGATTGGCAACTATGTCCTCGACCGCGATCCCGAGATTAACGTCCTCTATGTCTCCTCAGAGAAATTCACCAACGACCTGATCAATGCGATCCGGCGTCAACAGACCGAAGAGTTTCGCATTCGTTACCGCAACATTGATGTCTTGCTGATTGACGATATTCAATTCATTGCGGGCAAAGATGCTACCCAAGAGGAATTTTTTCACACCTTCAATGCGCTGCATGCGGCGGCAAAACATATCGTCATCAGCTCCGATAAGCCGCCGAAAGCCATCCTCACCCTCGAAGAGCGCCTCCGTTCACGCTTCGAATGGGGGCTGATCTGCGATGTCCAGCCGCCCGATCTCGAAACACGCACGGCCATTCTGCGCACCAAAGGCGAGCAGATGAATGTCTATGTACCCGACGACGTCATCGACTTCCTTGCTCATAAGGTGCAAAGCAACATCCGTGAACTCGAAGGCAGCCTCAATCGCGTGGCGGCCTACGCCGATCTGCACAAGGTGAATATCACGACCGAGGTCGCAACCCTCGCCCTCGCCGATCTGCTCGGTAGCGCCCGCCGTAAGCGCGTCACGCCCGATATGATCCTCAATGCCGTCAGTGAACACTATGGTGTCGATCTGCGCACCATTCAAGGACGCGGTCGCTCGCGTAATATCGTCATCCCGCGCCATGTCGCTATGTACCTGCTGCGCGAAGAGACCGATTGCAGCCTTGTGGATATTGGCAATTTCCTCGGTGGCCGCGATCATACCACGGTTATTCATGGCTGCGAAAAGATCACCGAAGAGATCAATACCGATACCCGTTTGCGCAATGAAGTACTAAGCATCCGCGAACGTTTGCAGGCCCAAGCCGGGTGATGCCAAGGACGTGTGACGTGGCTTATCATGCTGAGCGCAATGCAGCATCTCTTCTCGACTGACGAGAGACCCTTCGCTGCGCTCAGGGTGACAGGATT
>RSAS01000446.1:2244-5745 GCA_003934145.1 Candidatus Viridilinea halotolerans
GCGAAGCATCTCTTCTCGACTGACGAGAGACCCTTCGCTGCGCTCAGGGTGACAGGATTTTTGCAATAGCGCAAAAGGAACGCTGTTGCTCACGAAGTGCTTGTCATGCTGAGCGCAATGCAGCATCTCTTCTCGACTGACGAGAGACCCTTCGCTACGCTCAGGGTGACAGGATTTTTGCAATAGCGCAAAAGGAGCGCTGTTGCTCACGAAGTGCTTGTCATGCTGAGCGCAGCGAAGCATCTCTTCTCGACTGACGAGAGACCCTTCGCTGCGCTCAGGGTGACAGAATTTTTGTTTCTCACAGGCCACTGGCTCGCGGGCCATTAGGTACTCAGGGTGACAGGATTCTTGCTTCTCACGGCTAATGGCCCGTGGGCCATTAGATACTCAGGAAAGGTTCGTAGCCCGCGAATCATGGACTACTCAGCATGACAGGCTGCTGGGATACGTAAAGGTTTCTGCTTCCCTAAGACCTAGTAGGTGGGGCGCGGAAGGCTCTTTGCGTACCACAAGCGGTTGCACGCGCCCCACCTGCCAGGTCTTACGCTTTACACACCACGAGATGCTTTCTTATCTCGTTGCACCGTATCAGAAAGCGGTAGAGCAAAAAACTGTATATCTGAGAGCCTCCCTGCACCCTCCTTCCTCCTTCTTCCTTCCTCCTTCTTCCTTCCTCCTTCCTCCTTCCTCCTTCCTCCTCCCTCCTTCCTCCTTCCTCCTTCCTCCTTCCTAAGGTTCCTCCCCATGCGCCTCTTCTTGGCCCTCTTACTCCTGCTCAGCCTGAGCGCCTGCGAGCAGCAGGCCGCAACCTCGACGGTTGCGCCACAACCTACCCCGCCTCCCACGACAGACCCACTTATGCCCGTGGTGGCCGTCTCGGAGTTGACGCTTGGCCCCAATCGTATCGCCTTGGGCCTCATACGCGCCGGGACGCCCATCAATGATCCCGACCTCGAGTTGGCACTGCGCATCTTCTACCTTGATGGCGAAAACCCGACCGAGGTACACAGCGAATCACGGGCGGTCTATCGCGGCGATGGTCTGCCCTTTGGCCTCTATGTGGGCTATGCCGATTTTGATCAGCCCGGCGGTTGGGGGCTGGAACTCGCGATCACCCAGGGCGAAGGGGTGTTGGGTTCGAGCCGCATCCGCCTTGATGTGAAAGCCGACTCGCCGATACCAGCAGTGGGCGAGGCGGCAATTCCTAGCCAGAATCTCACGATCCGCGATGTACCCGATCTTGAGCAACTTACTTCAGATGTTAGCCCCGATCCTGATTTTTACCAACTAACTATTGCCGAGGCACTTGAAGCCGCCAAGCCCTTTCTGGTCACCTTTGCCACCCCTGGCTACTGCGTCACGGCGGTCTGTGCGCCCAATCAGATGGTACTCAAGCAGTTGAAAGCAGAGTATGGCGCCCAGGTCAACTTCCTCCATGTTGAAGTCTTTGCCTATCCCTTTGCTGAAGCACTCCAAGCGCAGCGCTACGTCCCGGCCATGGGAGAATGGGGTCTACGCACCGAACCGTGGACCTTCTTGGTGGATGCTGAGGGTATTATCCAGGCTCGTTTTGAAGGCGGCATTACGTTCGCCGAAATGGAGCCCGCACTCGCACAGTTGGCCACTGGCGCGCCGGTGCGCTTATTGCTGCCGTAGGGTCTGTAAAAAAATGGGAGCAGGGTGCGTGCGGGAACTTAGTTCCCGCACGCACCCTGCTCCCATTAACGTTTCTGGAACCTCCAGGATCATGGGAGGGGTTCGGGAAGGGCTTCGCCCTCCCCGAACCCCTCCCTATTTCTATGCATCCTCTGGTTCGGCGCTGTGCTGCCGAATTTCACTGGGTGTTTCGATCCAGCCACGGCGCAGCGCGAAGAGTACCGCTTGGGTGCGGTCGTTCAAGGAGAGCTTGCGCAGGATCGATGAGATGTGATTCTTGACGGTCTGGGTGCTAATCTTCAACGAATCGGCGATCTCTTTGTTACTGCCGCCGCTGGCGATCCGTTCCAGAACCTCAATTTCACGATCACTGAGCGGCGTAAAAATGGGAAAATCAACCACATCGGGGCTGGTCGTGGTTTCGGGGAGGGTACGAAACTGGCTGAGCACGCGGCTGGCGACACGCGGCTCTTCAAGCACCACATCGTTGATCACATACTCGCCACGGGCGACGCGCCAGAGGATCTCCATCAGCGCCTGAGGCTTGACATCTTTCGAGCGATAGGCGGCTGCGCCGGCGCGCAAGGCATTGAAGGCCTGCTCGTCGCTCTCGTGCATGCTTAACATCACCACGCCGAGACTGGGGTACTGCCGCCGCACCTGGCGCGTCAACTCCAGCCCGTTCATGCCGGGCAAATTGAGATCCACTAGCATCACATTGGGATCATAGGTCAACCCGGATGTCGTCAGCCACTCCAGAGCCATCTCACCGCTGGCCGCCTCACCCACAATCGTCACGTCCTCTTCGCCCGCAAGCGCCCAACGCACCCCTTGGCGAAAGAGCGGGTGGTCATCTACAATCAGCAGCCTTATGGAAGTGTTGGAGGACATGGCAGGGGTTCCTTTCCCTGGCTCTGTAGCCAGCGCTGGTAGGTCACGCTGGGGTCGTTCATATCTTGAACCCCGGCTCGCTGTAGCAGTTCGTAGGTCGTCGCCAGAGGCAACCCAACCACTGCGGTATAACTCCCGTGAACCGCCCGCACCAGCCGTCCGCCCATGCCCTGCACGCCATAGGCCCCCGCCTTATCCAGCGGCTCGCCGGTAGCAACGTAGTCGGCAATCGCTTGCGCACTCACGGCAGCAAACTCCACCTCAGTGGCAACAAGGGCCAGGTGGGCGGCTCCGTCCGGTGCCAGCACACAGACGCCCGTATAGACGACGTGACGCCGTCCGGCGAGCCGTGTGAGCATCACCTGCGCGGTAGCGGCATCACCGGGCTTATTGAGCAACATCCCATCAAGTACCACCACCGTATCGGCCCCCAGCACAACAGCACCGGAAGCGTGTGCCGCTGCGGCTTGGGCCTTACGCCACGCCAAGAGCGTCGGATGGTGCAGCGGTGGCACATTTGCCGACGGCAGTTGTGCCATCAGTTCAGGCGCGCCCGCCTGTAGATCATCCTCAACATCAGTTACCAGCACCGTAAAAGCTACACCCAGCGCCGCGAGCAACTCGTGGCGTCGTGGCGAGGCTGAAGCAAGGACAATCGGGGGTGAGGTAGTCACAAATGAGTCTCGTTATATTGATGTAGCCCTACCACAAATGTTGATCACAGCCAATAGGGAACAGGGATAGGGGGGAATCATAGCATGCCCAATGGATGAGCGCAAGCCTCTGCTGGAAGCACGTTACCCCTTGGAAATCTCGCCCCTGCTCCATTACGTTCAGAAGGGGAGGCTTGAAGGAGCAGAGCCCCTTCAAGCCTCCCCTTCTGGCAGGTTGGGTTGTGGGGCGCAGCCCCAACGCAATGTACAACTGCAAGTACTGGCCGCTAAGACAAGG
>RSAS01000747.1 GCA_003934145.1 Candidatus Viridilinea halotolerans
CCCTTCGTCTCCTCGTTGGCAGCCAAGCACTACGTCGCCCCGCTCCGCGTCACGCTCCCATGACCACGGGCTGGACGTGCATAATCTGGTGTTATCCGGCGTCTACGCCACGATCCTACTCGCGGGCTGCCATTGCCCTGCTTGAGTTTTTAGATACACACGCTACCGTTCTACGGTTTTGTCCTGACGGGAAGGCTTCGCCCTCGCCAACCATGGCGGTTGCAAAGTCCTCCTGATCGTCCGCAGATTACGCAGATTACGCAGATTATTGCTTCCTCATCTGCGAAATCTGCGTAATCTGCGGATACTACAATCGCCGCCGACTCCCCTCGGCGCGTCGCCCCACCTGGGGCTGCAACACTCGTTGCAGCCACCGGGGAGAGTGGCTGCGTGCTGATTCCCACTTGGGAAAGGAGGCTTCGGCTATGGCCACCGCAGAGATGCTGTCATTTGATGAACTGGTGCGCTTGTTTGGTTCGACCTACCGAACCAACAAGCACGACGCGATCGCCAAAGATCCGCGCTATGCAGCGATCATTCCGGTTGTCCACGCCCACGTCTGCGCCGCCCGCATGGGCATGAGTGTCGAGGCGTATCTGGCCTGGAACAATGAGCGACCACATGCGCTTCCCGCGCCTGCACCGGCCCCAACGCGCTCGCCGCTGCCACTGCGCCCCAGCCGCCGCCCGTGGTGGCTGCGCTTCTTCCTCGTGATGAGTGGCGAGTGACGAGTGACGAGTGACGAGTAGGGAATACCGCAGAGCAATGCGCTACCCCTGACCCCTGATCCCTAACTCCTGACCCCTGATCCCTAACTCCTGACCCCTGACCCCTGACCCCCACAACATCCGCCGACTCCCCTCGGCGCACTGCCCCCACCTGGGGTTGCAACAACTCGTTGCAGCCACCGGGGACGGGTGGCTGCGCCAGTGCCCCTGTAGGGGGCTAGAGAGGGGCCGTCGTGGGCCTCTTCCCCTTTCTCGCAGCGACTACGGCCAGTGATCAACGTGAACAACTCGACAACGAGGAGTACGACGGTCAAGATCTCAACGGTGAATCAGAAGGTGGCACCCCCTGGGATAGCCGCCTCCAGACCATTTCCAACGCCGTGATCAACATCCCGCAATGGCTGCGCGACGCGCTCGAACAGGAGCAGCAGTCATGAATGGATGCCTACAACTG
>RSAS01000196.1 GCA_003934145.1 Candidatus Viridilinea halotolerans
CCCACCTGCCAGGTCAGTAGCGTTGCGATGAATTGGAGGTACTTCAAAAACGCTTGACACACCAGAGAGATACCACCATGTCTCGTTTCGCCGCATCAGAAAATGGACCCAAGCGATGCTCGATCAGATAGAGGAGCAGATTGCAGCGTTCGATAATGCGCCCCTGTTCGATGCCTTTTTCGATCCCCCGTTCGATGCCCTTCTCGATGCCCTTCTGTTCCCATTCAGAAATAAATTCCACGACCGACTCCTTCGTTTGGGGCTGCCACGTCGCCACATCAGCGTCGAACTGCGCGGACTCGTGGGGCTTGAGTGGCAGGTAGATACTGATAAATGTAGCGAGCATGCGCCGCTGCTCGGCGTTGAGGCGCAAACCGATCATTTGCTTGAAGGCGGCGGCTTTGACCTGCCAACGTTCGCGGGGAAGGATGTGCATGCGCGCCATCAAGTCGGCTGCTAAGGGGTTGGCATGGCCCAGGTAGTCGCGCCAATGCAGGTGATTCAAATGCACCACTTGGTACTGAAAGTTGAGGATGCTGCGTTGCCCTATGGCAAGACGGTGGCTGTGCGCTGCGGCACGCCGTGGCGATGGGTAGGAGCAGAGCGCCACCGGACAGACAACGAGATCGTAGTGGTCGTAGAAGCGCGCGAAGTAGCGAAACATGCGCCGATCGAGCAGGTCGTCGTTTTGCGCTTGATGCTCTAGGTGGATCAAGATCGCACGTGGACTGCCCCGCATGTTGGCGCGAATCAGCAGATCCGCCGTGCGTCGGTCGGGATCGAGCAGATTCACAAAGGACTCGGTGGGCAACAGACTCAGTTCACCGGGATCGAGTTGCGCCAGCAGATCGGGTGCAAAGAGTTCGAGAAACTCAACTTGGGAGTTGAGATCGAAAGAGCACATACACTCTGCCGATTTGAACGATCACCTTCTGTGGCTTACCGCCTCTCTAGAGCCTGCTTTACATGCGTTGCAAAGGTTACAACTTACCGTTCGCTCATTTTTCACCGAATGCACAAGATTGTTGCATAAGACAAGGTTTCAGGGGTCAGGTTTCAGGGGTCAGCCCGAGCGCATCAGAAAGCGGTGCGTGGCACTAAACTGTAAAGTAACTATGAACCATGTCTAAGCCCAAGAGCAAGGCTCGTAGGAGGCGCTTTAGCGCCGTCCATGGCAATACC
>RSAS01000118.1 GCA_003934145.1 Candidatus Viridilinea halotolerans
GTTGCCATGCGATTCCAGAAGGGGGCGCACACGTTTTCTGTCCGCCCTTAAACCCTGTCCGGTGGGAGTGCAGGGCACCGCCCTACAGATTTCATCCAAAACTTGTAGGAAGGGGGTGCGGGGGAACCTGGTTCCCCCGCCTCTCCCCCCCTCCGGTGGGGTGTAAAGAGTTTTTTGGGGGAGGCTTCGCCTCCATGCGCATGGGCGCAGCCGCAACAAAGAGCGCCTACTACACCGTATGGTGTAGTAGGCGCTCTTTGTTGCGGTCACAAACTACCCCCGCTGCGGACGGGCAAAGAAGAACCCAAGCAGCGCGAGCATAGCGCCAACCAACGCCAAGGGGAGCAACGCCAAGCCGCCGCCACCCGTCTGGGGGAGGCTGATCGGGACGATCGGCTCCGGCATGGGTTCCGGCACCGGCATGGGCATGGGTTCCGGTGCCGGCATGGGCATCGGTTCCGGCGCGGGCGCCGGCGCGGGTACCACTTCGGGGCCAAGGATGTAGAGGTGCAAGGTTAGCGTCTGGTTGCCCCAGATCCCCACCTGCTGCGGAGCCGTCGCCGCTACCCCCCGGGCAGCCGGAACCTGCAACGTTACCGTGTAGACCCCCGCCGGCACGGTGAGATCATAGTTGCCATTGGCGTCACTCGTTGCGGTGTAGTTCCCAACAGTTAGCCCAATGCCCGCCTGGGGGATGTTGGTGCGCGCATCAAAAATCGTACCCGTAATGCGCCCCATCTCGACCGTGCGGGGTGCCGGTTCGGAGTCGCCCGACGAAGGCGGCTGCGGTTGTGGTTGTGGTTGTGGTTGCGGCTGGGGCACAGTTGGGCGGTCGGGAGCATCTTGGGCAAAAGCGGCAATCGGAGCGAAAACCAGAGCAAGGCCCATTGCCAATATGGCACAGATCAGCCATGCGAACGTTGTGCGCTGTTGTTGCATAGGTGGCTTCTTTCTTTTGAAGAACAGGAGAACAGAGGAACAGAGGAACAGAGGAACAGAGGAACAGAGGAACAGAGGAACAGAGGAACAGGAGAACAGGAGAACAGAGGAACAGAGGAACAGGAGAACAGAGGAACAGAGGAACAGGAGAACAGAGGAACAGGGCTAGAACTCAGACCATCGCTTCAATAGCCGTCTCCCTCTTGTTCACCTGTTCACCTGTTCCTCTGCTCTCCACCGCCCCATCTTCCAACGCAAAGATATGGTCATACTCCTCATCAAGGCGGTCGAGGTGGTGCGTTGCGACGAGGGCGGTCTTGCCTTGGTGGCAGAGCGCGTCGAGAACAGCGGCGATGATGGCGCGGCTCGCGGCGTCCACCGCGCTGAGCGGCTCATCGAGGAGGAGCAGTTCCGCCTCTTGGACGAGGGCGCGGGCGAGGAGGGCGCGTTGCTGTTGGCCGCCAGAGAGTTGGCTGATCTGGCGGGGGGCCAATTCAGCGAGGCCAAGTTGCGCCAGCACATCATGCACCCGTTGGCGGTCGGCGCGGCTTGGTTGGCGCAACCAGCCCAAGTGGACGTAGCGCCCAGCCAGAACCATCCGTTCGACCGTCACGGGGAAACGCCAATCAACCTCGCCGCGCTGCGGGAGATAGGCGACACGATGGTGGCATGCGCCCACGGGTTGCCCGTGGATACGAATGGTGCCACTTTGGGGGCGGAGCAACCCGGCAACCAACTTGAGCAGCGTGGATTTACCAGAACCATTCGGCCCCACGAGAGCGGCGCGCACCCCGGCGGGTAGTGCAAAACTCACGCCACGCAACGCAAGCGTCGTCGCCCCGGGGTAGCTCGCGACGATCCCTTCAAACTCAAGGGCGGGTGCATTGGCGATGCGTTCAACGTGGCGGCGGCCACTGTAAGGCAGGTGGAACATAGTCGTTAGCCGATAGTCGAGAGCCGATAGCCGCTATTTCGTTGCTATAGGCTATCACTCATGGCACGGCTTGTCAATAATTGCGATAGACTATCATTGTGTTCATGGCTTGCGGGGGTACGGCCCCATACGCATGAACGTAAGCCTCTGGCGGGGGCTTGGGGGCATGGCCCCCAAAAAATTTCCCCTTCCGGCGGGGTTTAAGGGGCCTGCGGCCCCTTACGTTCATGCGCGGGGGCTGCGCCCGCGCAGAATCGCCCCCGCCGCAGGCGTGCTACAATGCGGCGCTATGTTTCTTGAGCTACAAACCATCTCATGTTCGTACCATGAAACGCCGGTGTTGCGTGGCGTAAATCTCGCGGTGGCCGAAGGGAGTATTACCGCGCTACTGGGGCCGTCGGGCTGCGGCAAGACAACGTTGCTGCGCGTGGTGGCGGGTCTGGAACGGACTGCGGCGGGAACAGTGTTACTGGAGGGGCAAACCTTGGCTGGAGTCCCGCCCTATCGTCGTGGCTTTGGTTTGATGTTCCAAGACTATGCGCTCTTCCCGCACCTTGATGTGGCAGGGAATATTGCCTTTGGCCTACAGGTGCAGGGTCAAGGCCGTAGCGCAGCGCAGCGCGTAACGGAACTATTGGCTTTGGTGGGGCTAGAGGGCTACGAGCGGCGTCGAGTCTATGAATTGTCGGGAGGCGAACGGCAGCGCGTCGCGTTAGCGCGTGCCTTGGCCCCGCGCCCGCGTCTGCTCATGCTTGACGAGCCGTTGGCGGCGCTGGATCGGGCACTACGCGAACGGCTGCAAGATGAACTGCATGCGATCTTGCGCCAGGTAGGCGTGACGACGCTCTACGTCACCCACGACCAAGAAGAGGCCTTCGCGCTGGCCGATCAGGTGGCGCTGTTGCACGAGGGGCAACTGGAACAGAGCGGCACGCCCGAGGCGGTCTACCAGCAACCGGCAAGCCTCTGGGCGGCACACTTTCTGGGCCTCAACAACGTGGTGCAAGGCCATTGGGGGGCCGACGGGCGCGTCACGACGCCGTTGGGTCACTGGGCTTGCCGCCACAGCGGGCCAGTGAGCGCACCAGGCAGCGCAGTGTCGCTGGTGATCTATCCCGACGCGGCGCAATTCACGCCAGAAGCGCCCTGCATGGTCACACTGCTGACCTGTCAATTCCGAGGGCGCAGCTATCGGGTGGTGGTGCGCCACGCGAGTGGCCTAGAGTTACGCTTTGATCTGCCCCACGCACCAGCAGCGGCAGGGATGGCGTGTGGGCTTGCGCTTGATCCGACGCGCATCTACGCACTTGCTGCACGTTAAACCCAATGCGGGTGGGAGCGGATGAATCCGCTCCCACCCGCATTGGGTTTAGGGCTTGCCGCCCGTACGCATGAAATTCGGCCTCCCGGCGGCAAAGCCTCCTCCGAAGAACTTTTTTCTTGCGTTTTGGCGGCGAAGCCGCCAAAACGCAAGAAAAAAGAGAGTTGAGGATGCGAGGAAACCAAATTCCCTCGCACACCCTTTCCACACTATGAAAAGCACGAGTCGTCGCTTACGCTTCTTCGACTTCGATCTCCTCAACCTCACCCTGAAGTTCAAGCAACTCGTCACCACCATGCGCATCGGCGAGCTTGCGCAGCGCGGTGAAGAGTTCAACATCAAGAATGACGCCAGTGGGATAGCCCTTCTGGGTCACGATGATCGGCTGGTGGTTCGAGCGCGAGCGCTTGATCAGCGCCGCCAACGACGAAGCCGCTTTCGAAATGGGTACAACGCCCTGCTTTAAGTCAACATCCAACGTGTAGTTCTTCAGATCGGACATGGTGGAACCTCCGTGTAGAAATATAGGGCGGCGCAGAAGAGTAGGACTAGAAGCTATTATACTTTTCAATCCCGCCTGCGCCACAAGGATACCCAGACATTTTACTACATTTCCTTGTGTTTGTGAACAGGAATTTTTATTTTCGGATATACCAACTAAGATCTATTTCAACTGGTTAAAGAGAAGTTAAGATATGAATACCTCCCTGCCAGATGGCATATAGGCATGGCACATAAAATCTTAACATAAGCAGGCTGCACGAGAGAAACTGGCTCTTTCGTGCAGCCTCACCACGCTACTTGGCCAGACCTGCACTGCAGGGCTTAGGAAAAGGCCAGCGACCTTCTATTGAATTTTTGATAGAACTACGCCCTCAGTTACACTGCAACATGGGCAAGATGCGTGCCATGCGGCAGCATCTTTCTCAGGCGCTTAGATCAATGCAACCCGCATACGCAGTTCGGCGCTTAGATGGCGTGTCGCATTGCGCGTATCTACAACAGCGGGGGCCAGTTCGACGATACGCTGGTAGGGGAAGGCGCTATGGTTGGTAATAATGACCACACAATCGCAGGCAGCTAAGAGTTCATCGCTTAGCGGAGTAGTCTGGTAGGATTGGCCATCATGGCTGGCAAAGTGTTCAATATGCGGATCGCAGGTGATCACGTTTGCCCCATCAGCCGCCAAGAGATCCATTACCTTAAAGGCGGGCGACTCGCGGTAGTCATCCACGTCGGGCTTGTAGGCGACACCGAGCAGCAATACGGTGGCACCATTGAGGGCTTTGCGCTGCCGGTTGAGGACGCGCACCACCAGGTCGTGAACGTGGCGCGGCATCTGGGTGTTGATCTCACCGGCAAGTTCAATGAAGCGGGTGGTTAGATCGTAGGCCCGCGCTTTCCAGGTCAAATAGAAGGGATCAATCGGGATGCAGTGGCCACCCAAGCCCGGCCCGGGCGTGAATTTCATAAAGCCGTAGGGCTTGGTCGCTGCCGCCTCAATCACCTCCCAGACGTTGAGATTCATACGGTCACAGAGCAACGCCAACTCATTGACCAAAGCGATATTCACCGCACGGAAGATGTTCTCGAAGAGCTTGGTCAATTCAGCGGCATCGGGCGACGAGACCGGCACCACCTGGCTGGTAATGTGGCGGTAGAAGGCGCTGGTGAGGTTGGTGCAGGCCGCGGTGACGCCGCCCACCACCTTGGGCGTATTGTCAACGCCAAAGCCCTTGCTGCTCGTCTGGCCGGGATCGATGCGTTCGGGCGAAAAGGCCAAAAAGTAGTCATGGCCCACTTGCAGCCCACCGCTATCCAAGATGGGTTGCACCACTTCACGGGTCGTGCCGGGATAGGTCGTGCTCTCGAGGATCACCAACTGGCCCTGGCGCAGGCTCCGCGCCACATCACGGCTGGCCGCCTCGATATAGCTCAGGTCGGGGTCACGCGTCTGGTTGAGCGGCGTCGGCACACAGATCACCAGCAGGTCGCACTCGGCCATGCGCGTAACGTCGTTACTCGCTTCGAGCCTTCCATTGGCACGCATGGCTTGCAAATCCTCCGAGGTGACATCGCCAATGTAACTGCTACCGGCATTGAGTTGGGCCACCCGTTCGGGGCTAACATCAAAGCCGAGTACCCGAAAGCCTTGGGCTGCCGCCCGCACCGCGAGGGGCAGGCCAACATAGCCCATGCCAATGACGCCGATGGTTGCTGTGCGTTCGCTAAGTTTGGTGTGGAGTTGGGTTGCGTTGTCGGTCATGGTTTGTTTCCTTGATCGCTATTTTTTGGTGGCGTGGGGGCGGCTGCGCCGCCCCCACGCCACCAAAAAAGGTTTTCGGGGGAGGCTTCGCCTCCCCCGCGCCCCCGCCGCACGGGGGGATGCTGCGGGGGCTGTGCCCCAATACGTTTCAAATAAGGGAGAGCATAGACCTCACAGGTCTTTGCTGATGGCGTTCCCGTGCAGAAGAGCAGACCTGTGAGGTCTTATTTGAAACGTATTGGGCCATGCCCCC
>RSAS01000083.1 GCA_003934145.1 Candidatus Viridilinea halotolerans
ACACCATCGCCGCCATCGAATTGGCCCAGGTGCGGGCGGTGGCGAGCGCCCTCGACCAACTCGTCGATGCGTTGCGCCAGAGTGACAGCCGCGCCACGGTTGCCGCCGTGCGCCAGCAGGTGCAGACCTTCGACTCGCGCACCTTCATGGTTCTCGACGCCTCGGACGAGTATATTGACCTGCGCGACTTCGCGCTCAAGCTCCAGGCCGCCAGCAGCGATGGCGCGGTACGCAGCGCCGCCGCCAGCGTCAGCGACGCCGTCGTGGCGGCGGTTGTTGCGGGCAGCAACCGCATCCAATCGGGCAGCATCGCCACCGTCCAATACGGCAACCAGTTCTGGAACCTGAACAACAGCCACGGCCTCGCCCTCTACTTCCCACCCGACCAGAATAGCACCGATCTCCAGCCCTACGTACGCCACGCACGCTTCTGGTACACCCAGCAGGGGCGTTGGGACGACTACCTGCGCGACTACTTGGGGCTAGCTGCGCTCAACACGCTGCCAAGTGCCCAACCCGGGCCGACGGTGCGCCCGCCGATGGGCATCGTGGGTCCCAATCACGTCGTCTACCTACCGCTGGTGCGGCGGTGAGGAGAGGCTGCACCTCCCCGCCACGCAAAAAGGGGGAATGTGCGGGAACCAAGTTCCCGCACATTCCCCCTTTTTGCGTGGCGGCAACAGGGCACGATCCACATTCTATTTGGATGAGTGCAATCGAATGGCGATTGCACCCAAGCCAAAGGAGCTGGAACGATGCCAAGAAGAGTACGACACGTCGTCTACATTATCGGGGTGTTAGCCGTCCTGGCTGGCACCTGGATCGCGCAGCCAGTGGCTGCCTCTGCACCGTCAGGCTTTAGCCTGCCCTTCGTCGGGGGACCGTACTACATTTCGCAGGCACCAGGGTGCTCTGCCTTTTCGCACAAGAACGTACGTGAAGCCCTGGATATACTCACACCAAGCCGTACCACTATTCGTGCTGCGGCTGCCGGCACGGTCATCTTTCGCGCTTCGTCGGGTGCCTATGGTGGCCTGATCAAGATCCGCCATGCTGGCGGCTTGGTGAGCTACTACGGCCATCTACAGCGCTTCGATGTGGCGCTTGGTCAAGCGGTCAGCAAAGGGCAAGCCATTGGTCTCTCCGGCGGTGGCTCTAATGATCCAATGCGCGGGACATCCACTGGCGCTCATCTACACTTCGAGGTGCGCGACCGCGACGGTGGGCGCACATTGCCCATCACTGGCCTCACGGGACTGAACTGGAGTAGCCGTACCTTCTGCAGTGGTACGGCCACTGGCCCCCGTCTGGCCGATGTGGGTGAGGGGAGCAGCCGACAGATCGCTTTCCAGGAAGCCTTTCAGCGCACTGGCAAGGGTACAACCACCGACATCAACTACGGCGATCCATCAGGGCCGGTGCAGTGGTTCAACCCGGCGGATGGACGCAGCCAAGTTGGTCTTGGTTATGTGGTGCAGCGTTTCGCCAATGCCTGGCTGGTACACGACGAGAACGTCGATAATCCAAGGCTCTCGGTGCCAGTTTACCCGGTAGATGGCCCGATTCTCCAGTATTGGCTGAGTCCGGCGGGCGTTGGTCTTGGGGCACCCACGAGCAACCGTTTCTACAATGGTGCTGGCCAATTGGAACAGCACTTTCGTAATGGCTACGTGCTGAGCGGTGGTACGTTGGCTACAACAACCAAAGGCAGTTGGCCGACCCGTCAGCAGTGTGCCAATCAGGGGCTGTGGTACATGGAGGTACGCAACGTCCTGCGCCTCCCCGGCAGCTCTTGGCCCCCTAGCATGACCTCCAGTGCCGGGCCATCGGCGGTTGTCTGCACAACCGCCAACCGTGACGGCTACGCCTTCCACTTTGATGCTGGACTCAACCCAATCCATCGCAACCAAGGGCTCTGGGATGATGGTTGGGTGGCCCGCGTTGAGGGAACCATCAACCGCCTTCCCAATGATCAGCGCTGGCGCGCCTTTGCCTTTTGCGACGATGGCTGCCGGATTAAAATCGATAATATCTGGAGCTGGTTCCCCTTGCAGAGTTGGCGTGATCAAGGGGCTAACGTCTCGATCGGGCGTATGGTCGTCCAGAATGGCAATCGCGTCGAGATTGATTGGTATGAGAATGGCGGCGACGCTCGGGTCTGGATGCAGTTGGATCGGGAACTCGGTATGTTTGAAGTTCTCGCACCCGAATGTACCGAAGCGCATGTGAGCATTGCCGGTGGCGCAGCGGCGATTGCAAGCATGGATACGACCCTAACGATCAGCGCAACTACTGCCGCAGAGATGCGCGTTGGTTTCCTGTCTGATCTCACCGGAATAAGCTGGCAACCCTTTACCACCAGCCTTGCGCTGCAACTGCCCGCTACAGATGTCATTACGGAGCGCAGTGTCTTTGTGCAACTGCGTAACGCCGAACAGCAGATGCTCTGTGGTGGTAGTGCAGTGAGCGATGCCGTGCTTGTCGATCCATTAGCACCAACGGCATCGCCGACCCTGATGGGTGATCAAGAGCAAGGCTACACCATCGTGATCAATGGGAGCGATCAGGAGGACGGTAGTGGCGTGGCTTGGATGGCGTTGATTGGTGCTACCGCCAACGAGGAGGCTGGCGATACCCCAGAGGCCGATTCGCCCTTCTGGCAGCCCTACAGCACGACCGTTACCGTAGCCCCCGCTGATCGCTACTACGTTTGGGTGCGCGACGAAGCGGGCAATGTCTCCCCATCTCTCCTCGTCGTTGGCCCCGGCCCGGTAACACCACCGCCGTCGCATAGCGTCTACTTGCCCTTGGTTCGTAGGTAGCTTAGGGCTACGTCAACGTCACCTCCGGTGGGGTTCGGGGGCGGCGAAGCCTCCCCCGAAAAGCTCTTTGTGTTGCTTTTTGGCGGTTTCGCCGCCAAAAAGCAACACAAATGGGGGTGTTGGGGCGCAGCCCCAACACCTTTGACGTGGCCCTACCACAGCGTTCCTTGAATCACGTCTTATGGCAAATAGTGCTATAATCGCACGACGTACCTATCTAAACCCCATACCGTCGCGGTCGCCCGACAGCCCGGATGCTGAGGGTCTAAAGGTGGAAGCTGGTGTGAGTCCAGCGCTGTGCCGCAACTGTAACGCGCCCGCCTCTGTGCTGGCGCGGAGCCAGGAGACCTCCCGCGACGTTGTGTTCCTCCCTTCTCGTGCCAAGGAGGGCGAACGTGCCCCGTTCTGCTTGATAAAGCACGGTCAACTTCGCCCCCCCCCGGTTCTCACTAGAGGCCGGTTTTTTTGTTTTTGGGGAGGCGATGCCGCCAAATAGGGTGTGCGAGGGAACCTGGTTCCCTCGCATCCTTCATCACTCCTAAGGGGTTGTAGGGCATCGCCCTACAACCCCGCCGGACAGGGGGAAATGCGGGGGGACCAGGTTCCCCCGCACACCCTACCTACACATTTTGGTCACACCCAAATGAATCAACAAAATTCCATTCTTCTCCTCATTGGCCATGGCAGCCCCGCTGCGGCGGGCAATGATGAGTTTATGCAGTTCGCGGCGGATCTGGCGCAGCATGTGGGCGTGGCAACCCAGCCATGTTTCCTTGAGTTGGCTGAGCCTGCGATTGGTGAAGGGGTGGCGCGCTGTGTGGCGCGGGGCGCTACGGAGATTTTGGCGCTGCCCCTCTTCTTGGGGGCGGGTCGCCACCAGAAGCGTGATGTGCCAAACCTGTTGGATGCAGCGCAGGCGGAGCATGCGGGGCTTGTGGTGCGCTACGGTGCGCCGTTGGGGCCACAGTTGCACCTCGTCGGCGTCTTGGCCGAGCGGGCAGCGGCGGCACTGGCGACGAGTCGTCAGCCGGTGAGCGACGAAGAGACGGCAGTGCTGTTGGTGGGGCGCGGGAGCAAAGACCCGCAGAGTAACGCGGAGTTGGCGCGCCTCGCCCGCTTGCTCAGTGAGATCCATGGCTATGGTATGGTGGAGTATGCCTACCAGACCGTCGTGTCACCCGATGTGGGCCAGGCGCTGAGCCGCTGTGTGCGTCTTGGGGCGCGGCGGGTGGTGGTGCTGCCCTACCTGCTCTTTGCTGGCTTTGTGCGCGACGATATTGTCAACCAAGCACGTCAGGCACAGGAGCAACATCCTCAGGTCGAGATTCTTGTGGGCCAGCATCTTTTCCCCCATGCTGGCCTGCTGGCAGCGGCGGCCTTCCGCTACGAGGAGTTGCGCGATGGCATGGTGCAGATGAATTGTGCGTCGTGTGTCTATCGGCAGCATGGTGATGATGGTGATGGGCATCACCATCATCACCATTAGGGTTGATTTTTAATCTTTTTTTGTTGTGGCGGCTTCCCCGCCACAACAAAAAAAGGAGGTTTTCGGGGGCCAAGCCCCCGAACCCCCGCCGGAAGCGATTCTTGCGGGGGCCGTGCCCCCAAGCCCCCGCCAGGGGGAGTTTTTTGGGGGCCGTGCCCCCAAACCCCCGCCGGAAGCGATTCTTGCGGGGGCCAAGCCCCCGAACCCCCGCCGGAAGGGATTCTTGCGGGGGCCAAGCCCCCGAACCCCGGCGGCGGCTGCCGCCAGAACAAGGCGCTGGCTGAGCTTGTCGCAGCCAGCGCAGCCGGCGTAGTCAAAACAGGAAACAACATCCATGAGTTCTTTACATCCCCATGCGATTGCCGCCCAGTCTTTTGTGCTGATCCGTGAAGGTCTGGCTGAACGGGGTAAGATTCTGCCTGCACCGTTGAGCGCGGTGGTGGAACGAATCATTCACACGACGGCGGATTTTGAGTTTGCTGATCTGGTGCAAACCAGCCCCGCTGCGGTGGAGGCGGGCGTGCGGGCGTTGCAAAAGGGCTGCGCGGTGTTGACCGATGTGGAGATGGTACGCATTGGGATCAATCGGCAGCGCCTGGAACGTTTGGGCGGTACGCTCCACTGTTTGATGAATGATCCGGCGGTGCTGCCTGCTGATGCGGCGGGGGGCTTGACGCGCAGCGTTCAGGCGATGCGTTTGGCGGCGGAACGCGGCTTGTTGACCGACAGTATCGTGGCGATTGGCAATGCGCCCACGGCGCTTGAGGAACTGTTGCGCCTGCTTGAGACGGGTACGCGCCCGGCGCTGATCATTGGCGTGCCGGTTGGCTTCGTTGGGGCTGCCGAGAGTAAAGCGGCCCTTGCGGCGGTTACCACAGTACCCTGGCTGATTACGCAGGGGCGTAAGGGTGGCTCGACGATTGCGGTTGCGACGGTGAATGCGTTGTTGCGTCTGGCTGTTGGGGCGGGCAATGATGAGTTGTGACGCGGGGACGCGGAGAGGCGGATAGGCTCTTGGGATGCCACGTAATGGCCCTCACCCCCTGGCCCCCTTCGGCAAGCTCAGGGCAACGCCTCTCCCACAACGTGGGAGAGGGGGTAATACCAAAGCCGATAGCCGATAGCCGATAGCTGATAGCCGAGCATGGCATCTCAATGCGCTAGATTGTCATTCGGCATGCGGCATGCTCAGTGGTAATTCTTACCGTTCGCTCATTTTTCACCGAATGCACAAGATTGTTGCATAAGACATGGTTCGTAGGAACTTTACAGTTTAGCGCCATGCACCGCTTTCTGATGCGCTCCGACTGACACCTGAAACCAGACACCTGAAACCTTGTCTAAGCCCAAGAGCAAGGCTCGTAGGAGGCGCTTTAGCGCCGTCCGTGGCAATAC
>RSAS01000577.1 GCA_003934145.1 Candidatus Viridilinea halotolerans
CCCTCCGGGGGGGATGCGGGGAAACTTGTTTCCCCCGCACCCCCGCCACAAACGAAAGGACATAGCCTTTATGACCCAGAAGATGCTCACCCGTCGTCAGATGCTCAAGGTATTGCTTGCTGGTGGTGGCACCGCCGCTCTTGCGGCCTGTGGCGCCGCCGCCCCCGCCGCCCAAAGTCCCACCACGCCCCCGGCCCCCCCCGCAGAGGCCACTACGGGTGCGCCTGCGGTGGTTAGCCAGACCGGCTCGGCGGTCAACATTACCTATTGGGGTTCCTTCAGTGGCAATTTGGGTGAAGCCGAGCAGTCCATCGTGAGCCGCTTCAATGCGGCGCAGAGTGATGTGGTGGTAGATTACCAGTTCCAGGGTAGCTACGAAGAGACGGCGCAGAAGTTCACGGCTGGCTTGCAGGCCAATACCATTCCCGATGTCATTCTGCTCTCGGATGTCTGGTGGTTCAGTTTCTATGTGGCGGGTCTGCTGAGCGAACTCGACGGCCTTGCCCAAGCCGAGGGGGTTGATTTCAGCGACTACGAGCCGGCTCTGCTCAACGAGGGTGTGCGCCAGGGCAAGCACTTCTGGATGCCCTTCGCCCGTTCGACGCCGCTCTTCTACTACAATAAGGAGATGTGGGCCGAGGCGGGCTTGCCGGAGCGCGCCCCCGAGACGTGGGCCGAGTTTAGTGAGTGGGCACCCCAGTTGGTGCAGCGCGATGGTGCCAACCTGAGCCGGGCCGCCTACGCCCATCCCAACGGGGCCAGTTACATCGCCTGGCTCTTCCAGCCGGTGGTGTGGCAGCATGGCGGGCAGTATTCGTTGCCCGACTTCACCATGACTATGACCGATTCGGAGACGCTACGCGCGGCGCAGTTCTTCCAAGATAGCGCACGGGCAGATGGTTGGGCGACGTTGGTTCCCGATCTCAATACCGACTTTATCGGCGGCACCACCGCCTCAATGATGGCCTCCACCGGCAGCTTGGCCGGCCTTACTGCCAATGCGCCCTTCGAGGTTGGCGTCGGCTTCTTGCCCAAAGAGGCCAACTTTGGCTGTTGCACCGGCGGTGCCGGCTTGGCCATTCCCAGCGGCGCCCCAGCCGAGAAGCAGCAGGCCGCAATGAAGTTCATCGCCTTCGCCACCAACGTCGAGCAGGCGGGCGCTTGGGCGCGCAACACGGGCTATATGCCGGTGCGTATCAGTACGAAGAGCACCCCAGAAATGGTAACCTTCTTCAACGAGAATCCCAACTTCAAGACAGCAGTGGATCAACTGCCGCTCACCCAGGCCCAAGACGCCGCCCGCGTCTTTGTGCGCAACGGTGACCAGATCATTGGTAAGGGGCTCGAGCGCATCATCATCAACGGCGAAGCCCCCGCCACCGTCTTTGCCGATGTTGATGCCGAGTTGACGCGCACCGCCGCGCCGATCCTAGAGGATCTGCGGGCCGTGGAGGGGTAGAAGCAGTGAAGCGTGTTGGCGGCTTCGCCGCCAACACGCTTCACGTTTAGGGCGGGCACCCTAAAAACCCGCTGTTGGGGCTGCGCCCCACGCCACCGCCGGACGAAGGGAGGATGCGCGGGAACCTGGTTCCCGCGCATCCTCCCTTTTCTACAATCCATCGCTCGCCGTTGCGCCCAACGGCAGCAGTTCTGGCTCGCCGAAGCGGATCTCAAGCACGCCGTTGCGGAAGACGGCGCGGCGAGCGGGGCGTTCAGCGAGGGCCATGGGCAGGATCATGTCGCGGCGGAAGTTGCCAATTTCAATAAAGAGCTCGTCGCCGCGTTTGGTCATCGAGACTTTGGCGATCTCGACGTGGGGCAGCGGTAGGCGCATAATATACTCCTCGCCCTCCCTAACGATCTCTTGGGTCTTGCCCTGGAATTGTATCTTCACCGGATCGGTTTCACCAAAGAGTTTGTGCCCAACCATGCTCAAATCTTCGATGCCAGCGAGATCGCGGGCATAATAGGGCCCCTCCCAGATCGGCAGGGGTTGGAAGAGATCATAGGCGAGTTTGCGGTAGCCCTGTTGGATACGCGCCAATTCACGCATGAATTCGCCTTCGGCCTGCTCGACGGGAATGACGCGATTGAGTACGACGCCATCCACCGGGTAGCCAAAGAGGGCCAGGTAGGTCGCCGCCCGTTGCGCCTCTTTGATCACCATGCGCTCCGGGTTGATCACGAGGCGGTAGGAACTCACTTCGGGATCGGTGAGATTTTCGCGTAGCGCCTCGACCCCTTTGGTGAGCCGTTCAAGCGTGGCGAACATATCGGACACCGGCACGAGTTGCTTGACGAGCGGGCGGGCCGCCTTAAGCGTTTGCGGCTCCCAATCCATCACGCGGCCAGCGTACCAACTAAACGTCTCGGGCATCGTCAGCAGGCGCACCGTCTCGCCGGTGGGCGCAGCATCAACCACCACGACATCGAAGGTGCCGCGTTTGGCTTGGCGGCGAATGTGCAGCAGGCTCACCACCTCTTCCATGCCCGGGATGATCGCCAACTCCTCAGCAGCGACGTCATCCACCCCCTTGCGGCGCAAAACATTGGCAAGGTACGTGCGCAACTCGCCCCAATGCTCGCGTACCTCATCAAGCACATTGATCTCTTGGCCCCACAGCCGCTCCGTCAACTGCGTGGGTGCCGAACCGAGGGGCATATCGAGCGCATCGGCGAGACTATGGGCCACATCAGTACTCACCACTAACGTACGATACCCAAGCTCGGCAGCGCGCACCGCAGTCGCTGCAGCGGTCGTCGTTTTGCCCACGCCGCCCTTACCGAGATAGAGGATGAGCCGCATGAAAAACCTGTCCTTCCCAGTCGATCGCCCGCCGCGCGGGCGGAAGTTTGTGCCGAATGTATGTTTATATTTTGGGGTGAAACGACGTTTCGTTTTTTTGAGCGCCTTCGGCCCCTAAAAGCCACTAGGAGGGGTAATTTTCGGGGGCCATGCCCCCGAACCCCTGCCCGAACGGAGAAATTTTCGGGGGCCATGCCCCCGAACCCCTGCCCGAACGGAGAAATTTTCGGGGGCCATGCCCCCGAACCCCCGCCCGAACGGAGAAATTTTCGGGGGCCATGCCCCCGAACCCCCGCCCGAACGGAGAAATTTTTGGGGGCCATGCCCCCGAACCCCCGCCCGAACGGAGAAATTTTTGGGGGCCATGCCCCCGAACCCCCGCAGAGAAGCTTAACTTGATGCACAAGGGGCCATGCCCCATACGACGCTCTACGCATTGTACGTGTTGCATTAGGGCGCGTCAAACGGGCGTTGACAAATGTGACAAGCATGTGCTATGAAGTGCTAGGCACAAGCCAAAAAATTCAAGCGGCAAAGGAATAGTACCCATGACATCTTCCCTACCCACGAGTCTCGTTGCGGCCTTACGCGCAGCACGCCGTGTGGCGATCTTGACCGGGGCGGGTGTCTCGGCGGAGAGCGGCATTCCTACCTTCCGCGACGCCCAAAGCGGCCTTTGGGCCACCTATCGCCCCGAAGAATTGGCCTCGCCTGAAGCCTTCCGCCGCAATCCACGCCTCGTCTGGGAGTGGTACGCGATGCGGCGCGCCGCCGTGCTCGCCGCCGAACCCAATGCGGGCCACGTCGCCTTGGCCGAACTGGAGCGCCTCGTGCCCACGTTGACGCTGATCACGCAGAATGTGGATGGCCTGCACGCCCGCGCCGGTAGCCGCGATCCACTTGAGTTGCACGGCAATATCACCAAGGTGCGCTGCTCGGTAGAAGGGACGTTCTACGCGACATGGGCCGAGGATGGCGATCTGCCGCCGCCCTGCCCCGCTTGCGGTGCCCCCCTGCGCCCCCATGTGGTCTGGTTTGGTGAACAACTGCCCACCGATGTATTGCAGCAGGCTTGGCATGCCGCCGAGGCGTGTGACGTCTTCCTCTCCATCGGCACCTCCGGGCTGGTCGAACCCGCTGCGTCGTTGCCGCGTGTGGCCTACAGCCATGGGGCAACCGTCGCTACCATCAATCTCGATGTTCGCGAGCGCAGCGAAGAGCGCCTCTTCTACCTGCATGCCCGTTCGGGCGTGTTGTTGCCCCAATTGGTTGCGCAGCTCGCACGTGCGTAATGCCAAACCCCGCCGGGCTGTGAGGGGATGCGCGAGAACCAGGTTCCCGCGCATCCCCTCACAGCCCATGCTGCCATGTTGAGCGCAGCGCAGCATCTCTTGCGATCCCACAAGCGACCCTTCGCTTCGCTCCTGAGAAACAAACGCCTCCCGTCATGCTGAGCGCAGCGCAGCATCTCTTTTCGACTAACGAGAGACCCTTCGCTGCGCTCAGGGTGACAGAATTTTTGTTTCTCACGGGGCCACTGGCCCGTGGGCCATTTCGTACTCAGGGTGACAAGATCGGCCCCTCCAAGACCTTCACACAGGCGTAGATTGCCTCTAGGTGGGGCGTTGGGGTGTTGGTCAGACGGCCCAGGGCAATGACGCCGCCGAGCAGCGCGTCCACTTCGGTGCCGCGTCCAGCTTCAATGTCTTGAAGCATGGAGGTCTTGTGGCTGCCAATAGCTTCGGCCATTTTGAGGCGTTGGGTGATTGACATGGGCAAAACAATGCCCAGTTTTTCCGCGATCTGCTGCGCTTCGGCCATCATCTGGCTGCAGAGCGCATAACTGCGCGGGTCGTTGAGGATGCGATCCACGGATGCACGGGTGAGGGCGCTGATGGGGTTGATCGCAAGGTTGCCCCAGAGTTTCACCCAGATCGCCTCACGAATGTTGGGCACAAGCGGGGCGTCAACGCCGCTGCTGGCGAGGCACTGGGCGAGGCGTTGCACCCGTGCGCTCATGCTGTAGTCGGGCTCGCCGAGCAGGAAGCGGTTGCCCGCAATATGGCGAATCACGCCCGGGGCGCTGAGCGCCGCCGCTGGGTAGGCCACGCAGCCGATCACACGCTCGATCGCGGTGTGGGCTGCCATGAGCCCGCCAGGATCAAGCGCGTCAAACTGGCGGCCTTCGTGCGCCCCGCCATGGCGCAAGAAGTACCACCAGGGTAGGCCGTTTTGCACAGAGGCAACGGCGGTGGTGGGGTGGTAGAGCGCCCGCAGCGATGCGGCAAGCGCCGCGAGGCTCGTCGTCTTCACCGCCACAATCACATAGTCATAGCCATGGGTTGCAGCGGCACGCACGTCGTCGGTCGCCAGCGCCGGATGCACGCAATCCGTCGTGCCATCGGCATAATGAATCGTTAAACCCCGGCTGCGTAGCACGGCCAGATGCTCGCCACGGGCAATGAGGCTCACGTCGGCGCCGGCACGGATCAGTTTGGCCCCGAGGTAGCCGCCAATTGCTCCAGCCCCAACGATACAAATACGCATGTGTTAATCCAGTCTAAATCTTAGGGAAGGTTTCAAAAACGGACGTTTCAGCGTAACCGTTCGTAGTAGGGGCTGCAAGCCCATGCGCATGAACGTAAGGGGCCATGCCCCCGCGCCCCCGCCGGAAGGCGAGTGTTGCGGGGGCCGTGCCCCCGAGCCCCCGCCGCAAGGCGAGTGTTGCGGAGGCCATGCCCCCGCGCCCCCGCCGCAAGGCGAGTGTTGCGGGGGCCATGCCCCCGCGCCCCCGCCGCAAGGCGAGTGTTGCGGGGGCCATGCCCCCGCGCCCCCGCCGGTTTAAGGACGGACAGAACATTCGCTCGGCAAGTCACGGATAGGTGATTGGGAT
>RSAS01000297.1 GCA_003934145.1 Candidatus Viridilinea halotolerans
TGTGTAGGTAGGGTGCGCGAGGGAACCTGGTTCCCTCGCATCCTCCCCCCGTCCACAGGGGTGTAGGGCATCGCCCTACAGATTCCAAAATGTGTAGGTAGGGTGCGCGAGGGAACCTGGTTCCCTCGCATCCTCCCCCCGTCCACAGGGGTGTAGGGCATCGCCCTACAGATTCCAAAATGTGTAGGTAGGGTGCGCGAGGGAACCTGGTTCCCTCGCATCCTCCCCCCGTCCACAGGGGTGTAGGGCATCGCCCTACAGATTCCAGTCACACCCAGAAGCGCGAAGCGAAGCGGAATGTACACCTAGGCCGCAGTGGGTGCGGAGCGCCGCTCGACCCCAAAGAGCCAACTGCGCTCGTCGCTAAAGAGCGGCGCAGCGAGACGTAAAAAAGTACGGGTGATCACGAGGGCGGTAAAGAGACTCACCAGCACGCCCAAGCCCAAGGTGAGCGCAAAGCCCTGGATGATGCTTACTCCGAAACTGCTGCCGAAGAGAAAGAGGACGATGCTGGTGATCAGGGTCGAGACGCTCGAATCGCGGATGGCCGGCCATGATTCCTTGAAGCCCCGTTCCAGCGCGTTGCGAATATCGCGCCCCCGCCGGTACTCTTCACGTAAGCGCGCAAAGATGAGCACGTTGGCATCGACTGCGAGGCCAATCGAGAGAATGAAACCGGCGATACCGGGTAATGTGAGTGTAATCGGAATAAAACGATAGATCGCAAAACTGATCAGAGTATAAATCAAGAGCGCTAACGTAGCCAGAATGCCCGGCAAGCGGTAGAAGATGATCATAAAGAGAGCAACGACGGTCAGCCCGACGATGCCCGCGATCACGCTTGCTTCTACCGACTCTTGGCCGAGGGTCGCTGTGACGCTGCGGCTGGTCTCGATCACGAGGGGCACGGGCAGGGCGCCATACTTAAGCTGATTGAGGATATTATCGCGGTCAATTTCGCTATTGACCTCAATGATTCCCGATCCATCGGTGAGAGCGGCATTGATCTGGGGGCAACTAACGACGCGATTGTCGAGGACGATACACATTGGCTGGCCGACACTGCGGGCGGTGAAGGTGGCCAGATTACGCGCCGAATCGCCACGGAAGGCGAAGGATACCGCCGGGCGGCTGCCGGTGACGCCGCCTTGCGAAAAGGCGGGCTGCACCGCGCCGGTATCGAGATCGGCCCCATCGGTAATACTTTGGAAGATCGGCCCGAGTTGTTCGGTATTGGTGATTCCGTCGGCCTCGGTTAGTGTCGGATTGGGGCTGCTACTCGTGCGCACCAGCATCCCGTCGGGAATGTATTGCCCCAGCGAGTCAATAAACTCCAGGCGCCCGGTGCCACGCAGCGTATCTACCGCCTGTTCGGGATTGTCCACGCCGGGCAACTCGACAATGATGCGGTCGCTTCCCGCCAACTGCACGACCGTCTCACCGACGCCAAGGGCATTGACACGACGCTCGATGACCCCACGGGCGGTATCAAGTTCGTCGCGGGTGAAGTCGCTCTCAGCGGCACGCAGCAGCACTTGGATGCCGCCTTGCAGATCGAGGCCGAGGCGGATACGCACATCACGTCCGAAGAAATTCTCGTTCGGCGTCCAATTGATCCAGAGCGCCAACCCAGTGACGGTCAAGATCAAGATCAAGGAAGTGAGCTCACGACTACGCACGGGTGATCCTTATGGTTTCTTTTGTGTTGCGCTGTGACGGCGCTCCACAAAATGGTGACTGGAACGAAGTTCCACAGCGTGTTCGGCGGGGTTCGGGGGCATGGCCCCCTGCGCATGAACGTAAGCCGACGAGCGAGGTTCGTAGTAGGGGCTTTAGCCCCGTAAGCAGCCCTTGGACGGCGCTAAAGCGCTTACTACAAGCGGCGAGGTTCGTAGTAGGGGCTTTAAGCCCCGTAAGCAGCCCTTGGACGGCGCTAAAGCGCCTACTACAAGCGGGTTCGGGGGCATGGCCCCCGAAAAATCCCCCTCAGCAATATCTTGGGGCGAAGCCCCAACTACTGGCCAGCGGCACTCAGCGCGGCCTCAATTGCCCCGGGCAGGCCGTTAGCGTTCACAACCTGACCATTGACCTCGAAGGTGGGGGTACCAGTGATGCCTTTGGCAATGCCATCCTGCGCCGCTGCCAAGAGCGTCTCGCGGTACTTGCCGGAAGCCATACACTCATCGAACGTCGTGCGATTGATGCCTAGCTGTCCCGCATAGCCCGAGAAGACATTGCGCGTATTGCTCAGGGGTGACCAAGTATCTTGATTCATCATCAGCAGTGAATGCATGCCCCAATAGGCGTCCTGATCACCGGCGCAGCGCGAGGCTTCGCCGGCGGGAAGGGAGTTGGGGAAGCCTTCAAGAGGGAATTCGTGGTAGACAAAGAGCACTTTGCCGGTTTCGATATAGTCGCGCTCAATGATCTTACCCAAATTGCGATAATAAAAAGCACAAGATGGACATTGAAAATCGCTATACTTAACTACTGTAACCGGCGCATCGGGATCACCCTTATACCAGAAGCCCTCAGCCGTCTGACCGACAGGGGCATTGACATCATCGGCGACACTACTGCCAAAGCCTCCCCGCAGGGCAAAGGTAACCAAGAAGGCAATGCCCACGATGAGCAGTGCGCCAACCCCTAAGTAGAATGGCAGCAGCGGATTATCTTTTTTTGCTACTACTTTGCGTCCGCGTCGGCCCGAATCGTCACTCATGTGAATTATTTCTCTCCTTGAGGTGTAGTTATTTGGGGAAACCAAGTTTCCCCAAGCCCCTTTTGGAGGGGGGGCGGGGGAGGCTTCGCCTCCCCCGCAAAGCTCTTTTGCTACTTTTGGCGGCGAAGCCGCCAAAACGTAACAGAAAATCTAACCTACGCATTATAACGAGGCGCGAGTCGTGCGTCAAACCTTGGTGGGTTGCGGTATGATGAAGAGCAAGCAAGCTTCATCCGTATGAACATCGAAGGAGATTGATCACTGTGTCAGCAGTAGCGAATGCGTTGCGCCTGCGTTATGGTGCCGAGGCCCAGCCGGAGGGGATGGTCTGGAATGAGACGCTTGAGTTGTTGCTCAAGCATCGTTCGGTGCGGGCCTATCGTGATGAGCCGCTGCCGGAGCGGGCACTGGAGACAATGATTGCGGCAGCGCAATCGCCCGCCAGTTCATCCAATTTGCAGGCGTGGAGCGTGGTGGCGGTGGCGGATCAGGCCCGCAAGGAGCGTTTGGCGGAGTTGGCGGGGGCACAGGGTTTTATTCGGCGCGCCCCGCTCTTTCTGGTCTGGGTGGCCGATCTTTCGCGTTTGGCGCGCATGGCAACGCAGCGCGGCCTGCCCCACGAGGGCTTGGATTATACCGAACTGCTGGTGGTCGGCATCATTGACGCGACCCTAGCCGCACAGAATGCGGTGATCGCTGCCGAGTCGCTGGGCTTAGGCACCGTCTATGTGGGCGCGATTCGCAACCGGCCCTTGGCAGTCGCCGCCGAGTTGCAACTGCCGCCCCAGGCGGTCGCCGTCTTTGGGCTCTGCGTCGGCTGGCCCGATCCGGAGAAGCCGACGGCGGTAAAGCCGCGTTTGCCCCAGGGGGCGGTGTTGCACCGCGAGACCTACGATAGCGCCAGTGAGGCCGACTATGTGGCCCAATACAACAGCGCCATGAGCGCCTTCTATGCCGAGCAGCAGATGCGCGTTGAGGGTGACTGGACGGATCACTCATCCAAACGCATCGCTGGCCCACAGAGCCTTGCCGGGCGCGACACGTTGCGTGAGGCGTTGGAACAGTTGGGCTTTGGGATGCGCTAGGGAAGCGAAGGGAATGCGCGGGAACCAGGTTCCCGCGCATTCCCTTCCAATGTCACAGAAGAGGTCGAGATAAAAAAACGCAGGACGAACCATGTTCGCCCTGCGTTGCCGTTTACAGGATCTAGACTACTTCAATCTGATCCTTGCCGCCATAGGCGTCCCACCAGGGCCTAGCACCCTTGGCGAGTGTATTGTTGAGGTTGGTGATATTGGTAACCCCTTGACCTTCGAGCCATGCTTCGAGCGCGGCGTCGCCCTGCTGCCCATACACGGGAATGCCCTCTTGCCATGTCGCCCGCCCGCAGAGGACGCCCGAGAAGGGGGTGCCCGCTTCAATGGCGAGTTCAAGGGTCTCGATGAAGACCTCGTTGGAGACACCGGCGCTGAGGTAGATGAAGGGCTTCAGTGCAACGGCAGCAGCCGAGCGGAACAACTCTTTGGCCTCCTCGCGGGTGTAGGCCGACTCGCCGCTGCTGGCGCGCGAGCCTTCGACATACTTCATGTTGACCGGCACTTCGACCTTGAGTACGTCTACGTTATACTGGGGCTTGGAGAATTCGGCCATATACGCAGTGACATACTTAGGTTTGACGCGGGCGAATTCGAGTGACTTATCGTCCATGTCATCGTCGTAGCAGATGGGCTCAAGGAAGAAGGGGATGTCTACGGCCTTGCATTCAGCGCCGATGCGTTCGATGAAGGCGTGCTTGATCTCATTGATACGGGCCTCATCGAAGGGGTTGTAATAGAGCAAGATCTTCACCGCGTCGCCACCAGCGGCCTTAATGCGGTGGACGCTCCACTCGCCCAACAGATCGGGCAGACGGCCTTTGGTATTGACATCGTAGCCCGTCTTCTCATAGGCAAGCAGTACCCCAGTGCCGGGTGCTTTATGTTCTAGTGCGGGCAACCCATACTCCGGATCCATGAGAATCGCGGTGGAATGCTTGGTGAGGACGCGCGTCACCGCCGTCTTGAAGATGGTCATATCGCCATCGCTCGCCTCGCTGCCACGCGCCTTGGCGATCGCCTTTTTGAGCGAACCACGCTGATCCATTGCGGCGGCGGCAATGATGCCATGCTCGTTGGCGCAAGCCTGAATTCCGGCGAACTTGCCTCTCGTCATTTGGACTTTAGCCATTGCTTCCTGCTCCTTTGCATGAGGGTAGAGCTATTTTTACTCAATGCGGCTCTATTATACCCGATTGTGGCCGATTATGTTGGTTTTTGGCCATGCCCCCGTGGGTGGAGTTTCTTCGGGGGCCGTGCCCCCAACCCCCCGCCGACGGGGGGGCTGCTTCGGGGGCTTCGCCCCCAAACCCCCGCCGACGGGGGGCTGCTTCGGGGGCTTCGCCCCCAAACCCCCGCCGACGGGGGGCTTGATGCCCTTGACAAACGAACTCATACACACTAAAATAATTTTTAGGTAAGCCTTAAATAAAAATTCGATCGGCCTACGCGAAAATAAACCCCGCGTAGGCCAAAGGAGTACGTATGTCCCGCATGTCTCTCCCCTTACTTTTGCTCTTGGCACTCGTCCTCAGTGCCTGTGGGCCGACCGCGCCTAGTGCTGAGGATGAGGTTGCTACGCGTCTTAAGGTGGTGGCGACGACCCAGCAATTGGCTGACGCGGTGGCCAATGTGGCCCAGGATCGCGTGGCGCTGACGGCGCTCTTTGGCCCGGGGTCTGATCCCCACTCTTACCTGCCCACAGAGGGCGACATCAATATCTTTCAGCAAGCCGATCTGATCTTCTACAATGGCTTGCTGCTGGAAGCCCAACTGGTGCGTGTACTCGAACAGACTGGCGAACGCAGTGCTACCCGTGTTGTGGCGGTGGCTGAGCAGCTCGACCCGCAGCGCCTCATGCCT